>JASLBT010000478.1 GCA_030146445.1 Segetibacter sp.
TAGGGAGGATATGAATCTTAACCCGTCACAAACCGGAGCAAAGCTTTCAGGCTCCCGAGCATTTAGTATATGGCATCGGGTACGCCCGTCCCGTGGAACCATTCCCTGTAAATTCGCCGAACTTTCTAAAATATTTTAAACACAAAATCCGAGGTGACAACCCGGATTCATGTGCACCCGGAAACTCCTCCGTGTCCGAAGATGTTTCCTACATCGGCGGGCTGGAAAAGTTGTACCCATTACGGCTAACACACCTTGAAAAAATTCCTCAGAAACTTTTGTACGATCAAAATATTAGGTATTTTTAGTATGCGGCTTATTTGACCCTGGCCATTCAGGCTGTTAATCTAGGATTTATGCTGACACTAAAAGAGATAGACAAAGCTCTTTACATTCTCGAACTTAGAACTACGCTATTGGAAAGAGCATTGGATTCAACCAGCGAGTGGAAAACACAAGATGAGCATCTTGCGGCAACAAGGCTTGCTTATCACAGGTTGAAACAGGCGGAAAAAAGATTTAAGTCGTTAATGCGGCAATATTTGTGTCAGGACGTAGGTGTTGGTCACTGATCGTAGTTGTTCTGTACTGTTGAAAGCTGAATCAGAAACAGCACTGTTTTGGCCTGATCTATCACAGTTGTGCTTCGACCACTTTGTAAAGGGACGTTTGGGTGTAAATAAGTTGCCCATGAATTCCAACACGTTTTCTAAACAATGCCGCCCGGTAATGAGGTGTTTTGCAGTGCTACAATAATCTTCCTCCAGGCATACCGGTTTTCTTCCATTTTCTACAGGTTTCGTGACCCATTCTGCAGCTTGATAACATTACTGTGAACTACCTGCACCGTATATAAGGATCTTCATCCTTCTCTAATTACCATCGCAATTGACCACCGGAGTTGAGGATCTACTGAGATCTGAGCGGTAGTGTTACAATAAAAGTAGATCCTTTGTCGAGTTGGCTTTTTGCTTCAATTGTACCATTATGAAGCTGTACTATTTTCTTACAAATTGCAAGCCCTACCCCCGTGCCCTCGTAAGAACGTTTTCCGTGTAATCTTTGAAATAAGGTAAATATTTTATCAACATACAGCTCTTCAAAACCAATCCCATTGTCCTCAAAATACAAGGTAACCTCATCGTCGTTAGGCTGTTTTGAGAAAATGTTAATTTTTGGAGGTACATTTTCTTTTGAATATTTCAGTGCATTTGAGAGTATATTTAAAAATAGCTGTTGTATCAACATTGGATCAGCCTCGATTTCCGGTAATTGGCTTACCGAGAAAGTTGCTTTTTTATCTGCCGATAATTCGCTGAAGTCTTGTAAAACGTTTTCGAGAAGCTCATTTAAATTAATTGCCTTTAACTTAAGTTTTTTGTTGTTTACCTGGGAAAAAAGAAGAATATCCTGGATCAGCGTCCGCATCCTCAGCGACGCGCTTACCATATTTTTAAGATAGTTGGTAGCTTTAATATCGAATTTGTCAACGTACTTGTTCAACAAGTAATCACTGTAAAGCATAATTTTTCTCAAGGGTTCCTGCAGATCATGTGAGGCAACAAATGCGAACTGGGAGAGTTCGGTGTTGCTTCTGTTCAGTTCTCTTATATCATTCTGCATTCCCCGCTCCTTGTTTTTTAGTTCCTGTTGCTCCAGCTCCAGGATCTTGTTTTCGTGTAATGTTCTTTCAACAACCTTCTGAGCATTGATATCAACTAAAAAACCGATCCAGTATAATATATTCTCCCGCTCGTCTTTAACCGGTGAAAGAGAAGCAAGGTGCCACAAATACTCATTCGTGATCGCCTTTCTTATTCTGCTTTGTGTTTTTACCACCGATGCTTTTGACATCACCTTTTCATGAAACAATATGGAAAATTCCTCGTAATCTTCGGGGTGCACAATGCTCTTCCACTTCAGTTCATTTATCTTCTCAACAGTTTCGCCCGTGTAATTAAAAAACCAATCATTAGCGTAAATGACATCCCTGTTATTGTTTAATGAAAAGATAATGATCGGGAGTGTGTCGGTCAGGGTTTTGTACTGGCTTTCGCTTTCCATCAACTTATTTGCAAATAATTGCAACTGTTCGTTTTTTCGCTTTATTTCTTCATAAGGCGAAATCGGGACTTCCTTTTTGAAGTGGCCTTTCCACGTGCTGATATGAGCGGAGGTAAGTTTGTGTGAACCGGGAATATAGAATTGCAGTTCGATCGATGATCCTGAACCTTCACTCGAAATAGAAAATTTATCGGCTAATTTTTTTGCATACTCCAGACCTTCCATCGACGGTTCGGAAGGGATTGTATTTTTAATTTCGGCCACGATGTACTTTTCTTTTGAGGAAATATCAGCAATGCCTAAAAAAAGACAACCGTTTTTCCCCCTCTCTATTGTATTTCTCGACACTTCCGACACAGCAGTAGCAAATGTCGTTTGAGCTCCAATAGTTAATCCAGACAGTTCGGCAAGCTTCATGGCCCGCTTGTTAGCCAGAATAAGGTCCATTTCGTTTTGGAGTGTTACACGGGCTACTTCTATCATGTTTAATAAATTTAGGCATTACCTGACTAAGTGCTTCTATGCAATGGAAGGATTAAGGATAAACTGCGAAAGGTCTTAGCCTGGTCTGTTGGTCGCTGATGGGCTCAATCTGTACAGTGGCCAGGCAGCTTGCAGATTTCGCCGGACTTTATAACCTTAATCATCGGGCTCTTTTTACATCCGGGCTGCCCTGCCTGAATCGCCGGTCGGCTGTTCGTATGAAGATGCCGGATCACCTGCCCGCGTATTGTGAATAGCTATTATTTCTCTTGTTTTCCCAGAACGCTATTCACATGGTACTACAAATTTATTCTTACAACCAATACTAATGAATCATCCGTGTTTCGCGTATGATCTTTATAGATTGCCGCTGCAAGCACCGACAAGTCGGTTTTATAAATCCCGGGATAGTTATTCAGCTCCCATTTGGTTTTTATCCCATCGCTGCACATGATCAAACATTGTCCCTGGGTATAAGGGACCACTTGCTCTTTCATACTAGCTGAAACGTTATGACCCAGTATTCCGTTATAACTCATGTAGCTTTTTGACTCAGAAAAGTTACTCACCTTGGTCAGAATGTTGCCTACACCACAGATATTCCACTGCTTTTTTTCAATATCAAAAACTACAACCGTTCCTACCAGCCCCCTGGTTTTTTTTACTGTACTGTGAATGTATCTGATAATATCAACAGCGTTCTCTTCGTGGCAATGCCTGAAGCTGTTGATAGCTTCATCAACGGCTTTGGCTGCTTCGGGCCCATGACCCAACCCGTCTCCTACGAATAGTTTGAACAAACGACCGGTGTGCTTGTAGTAGAAGCCATCGCCGCATGACAGCTCACCTTTTTTAGGGATTACTATAGCTTTGACCTCAGTCGTGAATTTGGGTATATATTGCGCCGGAGGTGTTTGAAAAATTCTTGAAAGAACAATGGTGCCCCAGTCTTTTTGAGAATAGATGTCAAACTTATCTGAAAGTCTTCGAAGGGCTCCAAGGCCATGGCCTAACGTGTTTTTGGTTGATGTGCCATCAAGCATCATCTTCTTTACGTCGGCCATACCCGGACCGCTGTCAACTGAGATTACTTCAATACCGGTATTTCCCTGCTGTTCAATCCGGCTAACAATCAGATGTCCATGACCTGCATGTTTGATAAGGTTTGAACAGAGCTCCGCAACGATGATATCTAATTGCCCGGCTCTCTCAGCGGAGAAACCTTGCCTTATTCCTAAGTTGTGGATGTCTTTTTTTACGAGAGAAAAGTAACTTCTGTCAGCAACATGGAATAGTAACTGGGCTTCATTATCCATTTTTCCACTTGATTAAGGTGATGCTTGTACCTTGTCCCAGTGTGCTTTTAATATCAAATTCACTGACCAGTCTTTTTGCCCCTGGTAATCCCAGGCCGAGACTTTTACCTGTTGAAAAGCCATCCTTCATGGCTTGTGCAATGTCCGGTATTCCCGGCCCATTGTCTTCAAACGTCAAACGAATACCATTCTCCCGACCTTTGCTGATTACTTCGATAGTCGTGACTCCACCATTTGCGTATTTAAGCATATTTCTGACCAACTCACTTGCTGCAGTTATCAGCTTCGTTTGATTTACAAGACTCATCCCTATTTTTACGGCGAATTCTTTAACACGGTTGCGGTACGGAACAACATCTTGCTCCCGGTCGATAACCATCCGGTTTTTATCTAGTACGAGGTACATTAATCTTCTTCTTCTGTTTCACTGTCCCCGATCAATATCTTGTCCCTGAGTAATTGCATTCCTCTATCTACGTTCAAAGCGGTATGTACACCTTTAAGTTCGAGGCCGAGTTCGATTAATGTAATAGCAACCGCTGGCTGCATGCCTACGACAACGGTCTCGGCATCCATGATTTTAGAAACACTTCCGATATTGCCGATAATACGGCCCATAAACGAATCTACAATCGACAAGGCTGATATATCTATTAAGACGCCTTTGGCTTCTGTATTACGAACCATTTGCACCAGGTCGCTTTCTAAGTTCTGGGCAAGCCGGTCATACAAATCTACTTGAATGGTGACCAGTAAAAAGTTACCCATTCTAAGAATCGGAATTCTATCCATTTATTAAGCTTCTGTTTTGCTGATTTTTTTTACTTCCAGTTTCAATAAAGTGAAAGCGTAGCGAAGGGCACTTGCGAGGGTTGCTTTTGTGACGATATTCGAAAGGTCAATACCAAGATGTACGACCGTTTGAGCAATTTCGGGACGAATGCCGCTGATGATACATTCGGCGCCCATCAAGCGGGTGGCACTTACCGTTTTAATAAGATGCTGAGCCACCAGGCTATCAACAGCAGGTACTCCAGAGATATCAAGAATGGCAATACTGCTTCCGCTTGCTACAATCTCAACTAAAAGGTTCTCCATTACCACCTGTGTTCTTGCACTATCAAGCGTTCCAATAATGGGAAGCGCTAAAATCCCATCCCATACGCGAATAACCGGCGTGGAAATCTCCGTAATTTCATCGGTTTGGCGCAAAATCACATCTTCTCTTCCCCTTATAAAAGTTTCAAAGGTTACCGCTGCAAGGCGGTCGACCAGTTTCACAATTAGAATCGTTGCTTGCAGTAACTCCTCGGGGTCTCCCTTGAAATCATCGTGCAATGTTTGGATCAGGGCCTCTCTCAGGCTGAAAATATAGTTTCCGGTTTCCTTGGGTGAAAAACCCTGCCTGGCACGGGTAATAGAAATGCCCGAAAGTATGTCGTTAACGGCTTCAAAGTCGGATGATTGAATGTCGGTGAGGTTGTCATCGTTCAATGAGCGCAGCAAAGCCTCGAGTAATTCGTCCGACTCTTTCCGCAGCTCATCATTACTCATCAGGTCTTCTCTAAGGGTTTCATCCTCCAACTGACTACGCATCCAAAATTCAATGATCTGTCTTTTCTTTTTTTGTAATGTTTTGGCAATTTCTAGTTTCATAAGATTACTTGGTACGAATGGGTGAGAATAGTATCGGGTAAATGTAGACTAAATTCAAGCAAGTTCGATTCTGAAGATCGCTTCTCTTGAAAGTGCTTATACGGATGTTTAGAAAGGGGTTCCTGTATGCCAGCGGCAGCCTGTAGATAAACCACGTTCGTGGATGTCCCCGAATCGCGCACCAGAGACATTCTAAAGCATCATATCTGGAGGGCTCCTGTACAGCAGAATCGCCGTCTTACCTGGTGAAAGTTCCTGGAAAATAAACTATCAATCCCATTTACGCCAAAAAGAGGCAGTACGAAATGTACTGCCTCTTAAACAATGGTCTAACACGAACCCGGTGGTTAAAATCTAACCAATTTAACCTGGACCCGATTGTTACCTTGTAATAATTCAGCGAAGTAAATACCTGGCTTATAAGCGGCACCTATCCGAACGTTTTGACCATGGGTTAGGTTAGCTCTTGCCTCTATTACTCTTCCATGCTGGTCTATAATTCTTATCACCATTGGTAGCATCGTGTTCCCGCTTGCAATCTTCAGGGTAAAGGAGGTTGTGCTTGGGTTAGGGTAGGAGTGGATACTGAGCGCTTTGGTTTGCAGGGTTGTTTTTTCTTCCCGGAACTTCGATGTTGTAATAGGATTATTTCGCGAAGCTACACCGCAGTCGGAGGTGCCGTTTTCTATGCTTTCAATAATAGCTCTTGCACTGGCGATGAGAAAATCAGCCTGGGCAACAGTCAGCCCATTACCCCTTTTCCCGTTTACCTGGTTGATAAATGCATTTAATTGATTGATGGCTGCATTGGTATTGCCTGCTGCACAGCT
>JASLBT010000015.1 GCA_030146445.1 Segetibacter sp.
TTACGCTTTGAGAGCTGGTGGTACAAAACGCCAACGAGGATAGCGCCTGCAAAGAAGCCGAGCAGCTCTGCCGACTGAATGGCCGCAGCACCGAGGTTTGCCTGCAGGAAACCCCACAAACCGAAAGGCAACGCAATTAACCATAAAAGCGAGGCAATTGTAAAACCCGCCACTACCCTGTTGCCACGTGGTGATGCTGTTTTCAGGTAGTCGTGCAAAAGTGCAGCGCCGATCGGCACGATAACGATCTTGATGATCTCCATCATCATATCGAGAAAATGAATTTGTATCAGTGTGCCCGCCAGGAGTTTCATGAGCAGCGGCGTGAGGAAGGGTGCCGCGAGGGTGGCCATCGCGGTTACAGTAACGGAGAGTACGAGGTTTGCCCTGGCGATATACACCATTACATTAGAAGCAAGGCCACTGGAGCACGACCCGATAAGGATGATCCCTGCGGCAATTTCGCTTTCGAACGGGAAAATACGGGTGAGTAAAAAGCCCATGAGCGGCATAATAGAGAAGTGGCACAACAGCCCGATGAATACGCCACGGCCTGTTTTTGCAAGCCCTGAAAAATCGTGCAGGCTCATTTGAATGCCCATACCAAACATAACCATTTGTATCACGATCAGGATGAGCCATTTATTTCGCAGGTCGAAATCTCCCCATCGCAAAAAGGCAGCGGGAAAGAGCATGCCGGCAACAACGGCGGCAATGATCCAGGCCGTGTACTGGTAGCCTTTTAACGCAGGTATCGCACCAATGCCAATAGCGGTGCAGATGGCCAGGACAAGTCCGGCGGGTTTGGATAGACCTGGTTGGCTGGTGATCAAACCTGCAATTAACAAGATGACCGCAAGTGCGGCCACGGCAAGGCAGAGTTTTCGAAATGTTTTCATTGGCGTTGCAATCGTATAAGTAAAAATTCAAAAGTAAAAAGTAAAAAACTGAACTCATGCCAGTAGCCTGGATTATGCCACCAACAGGAGAAGTCAGGCTAATGAATTGAGCTGCTGAATTTTAAAATGAAAAATGCAAAATGTAAAATGTAAAATAATACACCTGCAACAGTTCACGTAATCATTCCACGCTTCAATCCGCAAATTCGTAATCCGTAATCCGATAATCGATTTTCTCTCTGCGAAATCTCTGCTTCTCTCGTTCTCTGCGGTTGCCTTCGCTAATCCGTAATCCGCTAATCCGTAATCCGCAAATTGGTAATCCGCAAATCTTGCCTGGCTACAGAATGCCAGCTAAATGTTGTACGGCAAGCGGCGGACTCGCCAGGATGGGTACGCGTTTGTCCTCCGGATCTAATGTGTCGACCACACGAGCCATGGAGGCCTGTGCCAATACGATCACGTCTACTTTGCCGGAAAGGTCTTTTAGCGCTGCTGCTACCTTGCTGTCGTGCGTAGCTGAGTCGCCGCTCATCAGTGCTTCAAATGCGCCCTCGCAGAGCACTGCGGTAAGCTCAATTTCTTTTCCGGCATGTGCTGCCCTGCGTTTCACGAGGTCACCTGTTGGTCCGAGTGTGGTGGGTAACGTGGCGATGACCCCGATTTTTTTACCGGTCTGTACCGCCAGGTCGGCCATTGGCTGATCAACTCTCAAAACCGGTACTTTGGTGAGGGCGGCAGATGCCTCCACGGCGGCACCTATAGACGAGCAGGTGACCATGATAAAATCAGCCCCAGCTGCTTCTGCTGAACCAACATAATCTACAACCCGCCTTGAGGTTGCTGCAGTGAGCTCATTTCGGTTGATCACGTCCTTGATCAGGCTGTCGTCTACGATGTTAAACACGTTTACACCGGGAAGATTGTCTTTACAAAGCTGCTGGAATACGGGCACGAGTGTGGCCGAGGTATGTATTAGTCCGAGAGTTTTTGGCATGTTGTGGTGGTTGGGGTATTGAGGTATTGGGTTTTTAGGTATTGGGTATTGAGGTATTTGGTGGTGGATAAAAGTTGAAAGGTTGAAAGGTTGAAAGGTTGAATGCCAGAGATACCAAAATCATACAAATGCGCCGCGGGCGACCATCTCAAAATAGTCTTCTTTGCCGACTTGCCCGCCTTTAAAGTTTACTTCGAGGCCATCAATTGGCGAACCTGGTGCATAGGCTCTGCATAACGGAGCGCCGGGCGACAGTGGTGCTGTCATCTCCACAGATTCGATGCCCATGGCCCGGGCGGCATGACTCGAGGTATCACCGCCGGCAAGTACAATTCGTTTCAGCGGGGTATTCGCTGCCACCTCGCGAACGATACTGCCCAGTGCAGTACCGAATACGAAGCCAGTGTCGAACGTGGGTGTTCGGGATGCGGCAGGTTTAGAATCACTTCCTTCAGTATGAACAATTACGCTGATTCCCTTCCTGATCAATTCAGTAATCTCGCGGGCATAGGATTGAACGTCGAAATTCGTGGGGTCAGCATTAAATATGGCGGTGTCCAGGATGACCTCCCGGAAGCCCTTCCTCACCGCATAACGGATCTGTGCCCCGCTGACGGGCGAGCAGCTACCCGAAGCCACCAGGATCGGTGACACCCTCCCGGGAGTTTCCCATGCTGAGAAAGAGGAAAGTTGGTGTTCCGCTGACCAGTAAGCACCAAGGGCCATCTCTACCCCGGAGGACCCTACGGAAAAAAGCGGAGTTGCATCATCTGCATAAGAGTCGATAAGCTTGCCGATAACCGGCATCTGTTCAGGGTAAAGTGCATCCACGAGCACAACATCCGCCCCATTGCCCACGTGATCATTCACCATTGCCTTTAGTTCGGGCAACGGGCGCACCACGTCCAGTATATCAACCAATGCTAAGTTCTTGTCCGTTTGCTTCGCAAGGTGTAAACGAATATCACTCTCGTCTGCCGGCGTAACCGGGTGTTTACTCATGGAAGGATGCCTGTCGAGCCGGTAAATTTTGCCCAGACTACCAATACCCATACGGGCAAAGAGATTTCCAAACACGCAATATCTTCCCAAAGCCGGGGCCCCAACCAATAAAGGGATAAAGGGTCCTGCAAAAACGGCCGCACCAACGTCTATCGCTTTCCCAATGCTACCGATGGACGGTGACGAGTCGAATGTGGAACATACTTTATAGTGTACATGCCTGGTGTTGAGGGCTTTCAAAGCAGTAAATGCCCCACGCAAAACCTGCTCCATTTCAGCAGGCGCCATGGATCGTGTTTTACCTGCAACCCCAATGGCCTGTAAACCTTTGTGCCGGCTCAACTGTTCGGGTGTTGGTGGCTCAATAAAAAGCACTGTTTTTACGCCTGCCCTGCTGAGGAATTCCAACGCATCTGTCGAGCCGGTAAAATCATCACCGTAAAAGGCCAGCAGTAAGGAATTATTCATCATTTTTCGCGACCAAATTTTTCAACTGATTTGCCGAATTCCGGATATCGCCCGGCGGCTTGTTCAACACTTAAACCGTCTACTGCAGCCTGCCATGCCTGTTGCAAAGCCACTACCCCACCTGTTGGGCCCATGGGGTGTGCAAGTATGCCGCCGCCTGCCATATACAGCAGGTCGATCGCCTGGGTACGTTGGTAAGTTTCGGGAGCCTGCCCGCCCCATTGTCCCGATGATACGACGGGTAAGATGGGCATGAATGGTTGCGGCTGTAGACATGCCTTTATCGAGCGCACCACCGAGTCGTCCGACTCCCAAAATTTATTTTTAATTCCATTCACGTGTAACTGGTCAACGCCCGCAAGCCGCCATATTTTTTGATACGCTGGAAATTCAATACCGAGCAAAGGGTGCCGGTTGAGCATACCCCAACCATTCCGGTGCGCATGAATAGCGAGCACGCCCTGGTCGATGATCTTTTTGGTAGCCGACAGCCCGACACTATTGATGCTGATCATTGCACAGGTGCCGCCGGAGTTGATGATTTTTTCGTAGTGCGCATGCATTGCATCAATCTCATCGCTGATGTTAAATGCATACATCACCTTTTTGCCGGTTTTACCCGCGTGTTCATTAATCACATGCATGATTGCGTCCACCCGGTCATCAAAAACAGAGTTTGCTGCTGATCCCAGCAGTTCATCGTCTTTTATGAAATCAATTCCTGCCTCTACAAGCGTTTTGACAAGCGCGGCAGTTTGTGCGGGCGTCATGCCTATACTCGGTTTGATGATGGTCCCGATCAATGGCCTGTTGTAAACCCCCGTAAGTTTGCGGCACCCTTCTACACCAAAACGTGGACCGGCAAAGTTGTTGGTATAGTTGGATGGCAGTTCGATATCCATCAGCTTTAACCCGGTAAACTGCCTGATTTCATACAGGTTTCCCTGCAGGGTAGAGACCATCACGGGCAGGTTGGATCCAAAATTTTCTACTGACCACGAGACAGCGACGTGGGCACGATGGTATAGCCCGCTTTTTGAAACAGCACCGGGGATTGCGGGCTGCTTTACCGTTTCCAGTAACTCAACCGATTCCACCCTTGCTGCAAAGCGTTCTTTCAGCTCAGCTGTTTCACCCGGTACAGCAACAAAGGTTCCTGAAGACTGTTCGCCGGCAAGTACCTGGGCTGCTGTCCCGGGATCAAACGGTGTTTCAATAAGGTAGTGCGCAGTTATTCTTTCCATTAATGGTATTTATCGGAAACCGGGTTTGTTGTATTGATTATTTGCATGAAGATCCCTGGATAATCTTGCCTTAGCGGCTTGCAGTTTCTTTGATCACTTTTAGCCAGCCCTGGTAATCCTGCATTATTTGGTCATTTTGTTGCGGGGAAATGTACGTTTTGTCGGTATTGAGTTTTTGCAGGTGTTCAAGATTTTTATAAACGCCTGATTTCAGCCCGGCCATATAGGCAGCACCCAGGGCCGATACATCGGGAATGCCGATATTGACGATTGTTCTATTGAGCAGGTCACATAAAAACTGCATAACAAAAGTATTCGCGGTAAGTCCACCGTCGACCATCAGTTGCCCGAGTTCTATTCCGGCGTCCTGTTCCATGGCTACAATTACGTCTTTTACCTGGTATGCAACCGATTCCAGTGCAGCGCGAACCACATGATTTTTGTTGCAATCGAACGTAAGCCCGTTCAAAGAAGCTTTCCTGCTCATATCCCAGTGTGGTGCGCCAAGTCCACTGAACGCAGGCACCACGTAAACACCATTGTTCCCGGCTACGGCCGTTGCCATTGCTTCCGTCTCATGACTTTCGGTGAATAGTTGAAGGTCGTTTTTCATCCATTCAATAGTCGCTCCGCAGGTTACGATGACGCCTTCCATAGCATAGTCTACCCGCTCTTCTGTGCTCCAGCATATGGTTGAGATCATGCCGGTTTTCGACTGCTTCGGTTCACTACCGATATTCATCATTATCGACGAACCGGTACCCAGGGTTGCCTTGGCGGTGCCGGGTGTAAAACAACCTTCACCAAAAGCAGCCGCATGAGAGTCGCCGATCATACCCATTATCGCGACTTCTTTGTCGAGTAAGCCCTCGAAATCTGAATGACCAAAATAGGCTGAAGAGGGTTTTACTTTCGGTAAATTCAGTTTCGAAAAGTTGAACCGTGCAAGTAACGACCTGTCCCAGTTGAGGTCGCCAAGGTTGAAGAACAAGGTGCGTGATGCATTGGTATAATCGGTATAGTATTGTAATCCGTTGGTAAGTTTGAACAGCAGCCAGGTGTCTACGGTCCCGAAATAAGCCTCACCCCGGTCGATTGCTTCGCGAATACGATCGTTGTTTTCATAAAGCCAGATGAGCTTTGTGCCTGAAAAATAGGGATCGGCGATCAGGCCGGTTTTCTCGCGGATCGTCTCCTCCAAACCTTGCTCTCTAAGCCGTTCGCATACCTGTACAGAACGTTTGCATTGCCAAACAACTGCATTGTATAGAGGTGTACCCGTTTCGTCCCACACGACAAATGTTTCGCGTTGGTTTGAAATGCCACAGGCCTTTAACTCCGCCAGATTTCCGCCCTTCTCTTTAAAATCGCTTATACACGCAGCCACTGACCCCAATACGTTTTGATAAATGGCAACCGGGTCCTGCTCTACGAAACCACCCTCCAAAAAATGTGTTTTCAGGGGCACACTCCCACGGGCAACAACTTTTGCCCCTTCATCAAAAATGAGGGTTTTTGTACTGCTGGTGCCCTGGTCGATTGCGAGGATGTAGCTCATTTATAAGTTAAGAGTTATGAATTAAAAGTTAAGAATTATGGAAGAATGTGATGGGTTATGAGAGATGGGATATGAGACGTGATTGTTCGTCAGGTTGACTTCCCATGTACGTTTGATTTGGTTGTAGAACGAACAACAGTGATGAGTGATGGGATATGAAATATGAGACGTGATGATCAGGTTGACTTCCCATGTATGTTTAGTTTGGTTGTAGTACGAACAACAGTGATGAGTGATGAGAGATGGGTTATGGGACGAGATTGATGATCAGGTCGACTTCCCATGGGAGTTAAATTTGGTTGGAGTACGAACATCCACCCCTTGAATGCTAATTTGAACGACAACAATGTTATCCCAAACTTAAAAGACAACCCGGCTACTTAGAAGCCCTTTTGACTTTTGACTTTTGAATTTTGATTTTTTTACATTTTGCATTTTCATCATTCTTTTGAGTTTGCTTTATCGATGATCACAGCAACGAGGATGACAAGTCCTTTTACCACCTGTTGCCAAAAAGGTGATACATTCAAAAGCACCAGGCCATTGTTCAGCACGCCAATGATGATTGCGCCTAGTACGGTGCCAAGTATGCTGCCCCGGCCACCCGAAAGCGAAGTTCCGCCAATCACAACCGCGGCTATCGCGTCGAGTTCGTAGGTGATACCAGCATTCGGCTGTGCACTGTCGAGCCTCGATGTTACGATGATCCCCCCGATAGCAGCAAGCGCGCCGGCGATGGCATACACCGACATCTTAACACGGTTAATGCGGATGCCCGACAAACGGGCCGCACTTTCATTACCACCGATCGCATAGATGTACCGGCCCAACCGGGTTTTTCGCGTCAGCAAATGTGCAAGCAGAACGATTACTGCGGAAATCCAGACCGGTACAGGTATCCCCAACAGCCAGCCGGTTCCCACAAAAGCAAAGTCGGGCCCGAGCCCCGATATCGGGAAACCTTTGGTCCAAAGCATGGTGAGCCCACGCGCAATGGTCAACACAGCCAGGGTAGCCACAAAGGGCGGCACTTTAAAACGGGTAATCGTAAAGCCATTAAACCATCCGAGCAGTGTGCCCAGCACGATGCCTGCTACGATGCTGCCAAACACCGTGAACCCCACGAACAAATTAGCCGACGGAAGTTCGATACCACTCTTTAGCAGGCCGGCGGTAACTGCACCACATAAGGCGAGCACCGAACCGACGGATAGGTCTATCCCGGCGGTAAGCACAACCAGGGTCATGCCCGTGGATATACAAATGTTCACCGATATCTGCCGCAAAACGTTCCAGCCATTCGCCACCGTCAGGAACTTATCAGACAGTAAGCTGATGACCAGGCACAGAAAAAAAAGTGCAATCAGGGATTGAAACTTTGCCAGTTGTTTTGGGGCGTTTGCCAGGGTAAGGGCCTGCATATTTGTTGGTCGGGTTAAACGGATAATTAATGCTGATTACCAGCGCGTGATCAGATCGTTTTTGGAATGGCGCATTTTAGTATGCGGTCCTCGGTGGCTTCACTTATTGGTAAAGAAGCGGTTAAACATCCTTCCGCCATCACGAGCACCCGGTCTGAAACCGCAAGTATTTCGGGCAGTTCAGATGAAACCATGATAATGCCTAAGCCCGCTTCAGCCAATTTCAATATAAGTTTATAGATCTCGTTTTTTGCATTGACATCGATTCCCCGCGTAGGCTCATCCAACATCAGTAAAACTGGTTTTGTTGCCAGCCACTTGGCCAATACTATCTTTTGCTGGTTTCCACCGCTAAGGTTACCCGCCAGTTGCCGGTCAGATGAACTTTTTATCCGGAGCTCGCTAATGTATTTTCCGGATAAAGAACATTCCTTTTTATGATTCAGAAAACCCATGTCGCTGAGTGCTTCAAGGGTCGTAATGCTGATGTTCTTTCGCACGTCAAGGCCGAGTACGAGACCATCTTTCTTCCGGTCTTCGGGCACTAAAGCAAGTCCTGCTGCAATGGCGTTCCCGGGCGACTTAAAAGCGAGTTCGCGACCATTGACCATTACCGTTCCGGAACAAAGTTCGCGGTGCAGTCCAAAAATACTTTCCAGCAGCTCCGAACGTCCGGCACCCATCAGTCCGAAAACCCCCACGATCTCCCCGCGGTTTACGGTGAATGAAATGTCTTTTAAACGCAACCCCTGTTCTTTGATCTTGTTCTGAAGGTTCAATCCTTTTACAGAAAGAACTGCGTCCGTCTTCTCCGTGCCGTCGGCCTTACGTACCATGTTGACCGATCTGCCAACCATTTTACTGATAATGCCATCGTGATTTATGCCTTTCATCGGGCCATCTTCAATCACCTGGCCGTCTCTCATAATAATGTACCTGTCGGCGATTGTAAACAACTCGTCGAGCTTATGCGATATATATGCGATTGCCTTTCCCTCTTTGCGCAGGTCCCTGATGATCGAGAACAGTACTTCCACCTCGCTTTCACTGATCGCCGATGTGGGTTCATCCATGATAATAAGGTCGGATTGCAACAGCAATGCTTTTGCAATTTCAACGACCTGTTGCTGACCTACCTTTAAGGCATAAACCAGGGTATCAGGCGAGATGGACAACCTCAGCCGATCAAGCAATGCCGTGGTCTTCGCGGCCATTGCTTTTTTATCAAGCGTGCCCCAGCGTGTCAGGAGTTCACGTCCAAGAAAGATATTTTCGGTAACGGTAAGAAACGGAACGAGGTTGAGTTCCTGGTGTATGATGGTTATCCCCTTCTCCTGTGCCTCTTTAGGGTTATTAAAACGGACGACCTGGCCTTTAAAACTTATCGTGCCTTCGTAATCAGCATAAACACCCGAAAGGATTTTCATGAGCGTGGATTTACCCGCGCCGTTCTCCCCAATAATTGCGGTCACTTCGCCGGCATTTAACGCGAGGGATACGTCGTTAAGCGCGGTTACTCCTGAAAACTTTTTCGTTATATTTTTTACAGCAAGCACAGGTAGTTTATTGAATTGTTTTCAGCTCAAGCGCAACTGGTATCACTTCAATGTCATCAAGTTTCAGGTGTTGCCTGTTCAGTTCAATTGCGCCAACAAAGTGAACCTGGTCCCCTTTCTTTGCAGCCGATTTAAAAGGTGGCAACACTTCATTGCGCACGATCTTATTCACTTCAGCCGACACGTTGTTGAAGTCTGCTGTGCTCGAAAATTCATTCAGATTTATTAAGCCGGAGGCGTCACGAATGGCATTGCCAAAGACGAATTCAGTAGCGATCCTGATTGCACTTTGTGTACTGTCTGTTTTGCTGATCACCGTTACGTCGTTCTCATTTATGCCGGTTATTTCGCCCGTACCCTGCACCAGGAAATAACGAATGTTGCCGATGCCAAGTGCATGCGAGTGCTTTTCAAAAGCGGCATCCTTATTCGTTTTCGCGAGAGCAAGAAGTTGGTTAATCTCCACGGCATTGTTGAGTGCGGGTTTTAATCGTGAGTCATAATATTTTCTCGCATATGCGGCGGCATCAAACTCCTTGTTGGCTGCGGCCTTTACCGCATCCAGCTTTTTGAAGTACACCGAATTATACGCCACGATTAAAAGTGCCGCAATTCCGAGTACGTATTTCAAACTTTTTTTCAAAGCAATGTAGTTTTGGGTCGTGACCAGGAGTTATCGGGTGATATTGGCTCTTCATGCAACGTTCAGCAGCGATCATCACTTCTGCAAAAGGTATAACAAAAAGCCGCAAACCATTAAATGGATTGGTGTTTTTGAAATATCATGCACCGATCAGTTACACAAAGCAGAAAAGCATATCTC
>JASLBT010000036.1 GCA_030146445.1 Segetibacter sp.
CGATGCCGTCAACCCCTCAAGCGGAGCCCGCTCATCCGCAGCTGACCTTGCAAACTTTCTTGCAATGCTCCTGAACAAGGGATCATTTAACAATAAGCAGGTCTTAGCTGAAGCTTCGGTTGCCACATTGCTTTCCTTACAGGCGGAGTCAGCATCAATAAAAGGTACTCCGAAGGCAACAGAGGGATATAACCTTGCTCTGGGCAGCTGGGTAATGGAAGAAAATAGTACAGGAAAACCGGTCGCGTACACAAGTCCCTCTCTTGCCGGCACATGGCCAATCCTGGATCTTTGCCGCGGTTATGCATGTGTAATGTTCACCAGGCAGCTCTCAACTGAACCGCCGCGGCAATTATACCTCGAATTAAAATCAATGATTGACGACAACATCAACCGGTCCTGTCAATAAGCCAACAGGCAGCCGATCTTGCCCGTACAGATGATCTTCTGCCATCGAAAGTCATTTCTTTTGGTGACAGGTGATAATATCCCGCTTTTTTTGGGGTTTCGAGCATCGGAAAACATTAAAAGCTCAGGTATTACTTTTAGGATCCCGCCCATTCGAGTCTGCAAGAAAGCTCGCTTTGGTCAAACAAGCAGCTATTAACAAAAACTTAAGAAGTTTCCTCGGAAACCTTCAAAGCACCCTCAGCCTAAGTAACTGATAATCAGCCTGCTTTGATCACACTTTGATGGCACAGAGCGTGCATGGGGGCAACCGAAACAACCAACAACAGGATACATCATAGAATATAAATAATTAATTAAAAACGGTCGCTTCATTCGCCGAAGATGTATTAAGAGTTACCTTTGATAGGCAACAACCAGATCAATATGTCAACACCCGTTTCAAAGAAACTCTTCGTCACCATACTCGGGATTTTCTTCTTTACCGTTACATGCTTTGCCCAATTACCGGAAATTACTTCGTTTTCGCCGCTTAAAGCCGTAGCGGGAACCAGGGTAATAATTGATGGGGCAAACTTCAACGCTGATGCTTCTGGTAACGTAGTCTTCTTCGGAGCGGTGGAAGGTAAAGTCGTGAGTGCAACGCCCAACAAAATTGAAGTCATTGTTCCTGCAGGAGCTACTTTAAAGCCGATTTCTGTTCTCAATAAAACTTCCGGTTTGATCGCGTTTTCGAGAAGGCCCTTTATCCCGACTTTTGCAAACAGTAATGCTTATGGCTCCAATCTTCCGGCAAACTTCTATAAACCACAGGTAGATTTTCGTACACAGAATTTACCTTTCTCGGTGGCTACTGCCGATGTAGACAATGATGGAAATGCTGACATCGTTGTCGTTAACCAATTTTCGAATTCCGTTTCTATATTCATTAACTCAGGACGCCCCGGGGCAATTTCTCCTTCATCTTTCAGGCAGAGAATAGATTTACCAACCGGGAACAATCCCTGGTGCGTTGCCGTTGAAGATGTGGACAACGATGGTGCAAAAGATATTATCGTGGCGAACAATGGTCAACCTTCAACTGTGTCTGTGATGCGGAACACAAGAACACTGGGAAATGTACAGTTCGCATCTAAGATGGACTTTGCCTGCGGATACGCTCCTACTTCAATTTCAGTGGATGATATCGACAACGACGGCAAATCAGAAATTATTACCTCGAACCGCACCGGAACGGTTTCAATTCTTCATAACAGGTCTCTACCGGGAGTATTAAGTACTAACTCTTTCGCCAACAAGGTCGATTTTACCCTTGGTACTGTCTTGCGCTTTATTGCTCTTGACGATATCGACGGCGATGGCAAAAACGACCTGGTAATCTCTAACGAACAGGGGAACAGCGTGTCTGTTTTCAAAAACAACACAACACCCGGATCCATCAACTCGAATGCATTCAATTCGAAAACAGATTTTGCAACCGGGAACAATCCTGTTGGTGTTGCACTTGCAGATCTTGACGGCGACAATAAACCCGAAATTATCACCGCCAACAGCGGGGCTAATACAATCTCAATACTACACAATAACTCATCAAACGGGGTTATTTCCAATGGGTCGTTTGGTTCTAAAATCGATATCTCTGCCTCTGAAAAGCCATACAGTGTTGCCATTGCAGATGTTGACGGAGACGGTAGGCCCGACATCGTGACAACTAATGCAAGCGGTAGATCAAACTCGATTTCTGTTTACCGGAACTTATATAACTCAGGAGCTTTTACCGGGGCCTCCATCGGCAACAGGACTGATTTTAACGTAGCAAAGTATCCGTACTCGTTGGCCATTGGAGACCTCGATGGCGACGGCATTCCTGAGCAGGTGGTCACCGGTTATAACACGAACGTTGTTTCGGTATTACAATCCGTTCTCTAACTCTGCTGCTTCCCGGCTGGTACGGTAGATTGCTGAACGTCTCAAAGCTGCAGGTGGACGTCTGTATCGAATCGACCTCGAATATGATATTAACCTTTATGCCCCGACACATCGGGGCATAATTTTTTATCAATGTCTTGTAAACTGTTATGCCAAACGAAACCGAACATCAACCATTACGTGAAGATTTAGACAAAGACATGCAGATACCCGGGGATGAGTACGTGAACATGGAAGGGGAGAACAGAAGCACAGCCGCTGAAGGAACTCTTAAAACTATTGAGCAGGATGGCAACCAGCAAAAGAATATCCCCGAAGAAATAAAAAAAGACTCCCCTGCTCCTCCTGACGGAACTAAAAGGACTAGTCTCGCTGAGGACGAGTCAATGGATAAGGACGCCGTTTCCTCTTAACTCAGCGATGTTGCGGAATATCAATCCCCTTTAACTTACGGTAAAGCTCTGTTGCAAACAAATCGGTCATTCCGGAGATGATATCAAAAGCATTCATGGCCCGTTCATAAGGCAAATCGGTTTCCTCAAACTCACGATATTGCATTGGAAATAGTTTTAAGATCTTCTTGTCTTTATGATCCGGATCCGACTTTAGTAATGCTGGCACGAATAGCTGCAGGAGCTCCCCCATGACGTTATAGCCTGCAATTTCGATTTCGAGTACCGTGTCGTGGTTATAAATTTTTTGATTCGACAGTTCCATTACCGTTGAAAAGGCGTTGCACTCTTTTTCAATCACATCCAGTAGCGTATCATTAAAACGCCCTGACAAAATCTGGTTGCGGTGTTCCCAAAAAACCTCAGCTGCATAAGCCGTCAGGGAATTGATCACCCGTGCGCGCAGGTAGCTGATTCTTTCATTTTCGTCGTCAATCCTGTTACAGGTGGAGGCAATCTTTCCGGCGTTATCGGCTGGTCTCTTCAGCCGTGCCAGAAGGTCAATCAATGAGTCTTTCACAACATTGTGCGACAATATGCCAAGACGGTGTGCATCCTCCAGGTCTATCACCCGGTAACAAATGTCGTCCGCAGCTTCTACGAGGTACACGAATGGATGACGGCTGTAGATCAGCGGTGACTCAAATTCCAGTGGCATGCTCAACCTGGTAGCTATTTCCTGCATTGCCGTTTTTTCCGATTGAAAAAAGCCATACTTTTTCCTGTGTTTAAACCGGTTATCCACTGCAGCTGCTTCACATGGGTATTTTATGATTGAACCCAGTGTAGTGTAAGTCAATCCTAATCCTTGCTGAAACCTTCCTTTAAAACGATGGGTGAGAATCCGGATCGCATTTGCATTTCCTTCAAAATTTGAGAGATCGGCCCATTGCTTTTCGTCGAAAAATGATCGCAATGGGGTGCCCTCAATACGCAGATCTGAGTGGTTGATAAAGTAAGCCGAAATAGCCTTTTCGCCTGAATGCCCAAATGCCGGGTTTCCGATATCATGTGCAAGGCAACCCGCTGCGACAACATTTGCAAGCTCATATTTATAAAACTCGTAACTGTCAGTCTCCCTCGACAATTCCCCACCAATCATCTTGCCTACGATGTTTCCTAATGATCGGCCGACACTTGCCACTTCCAATGAATGGGTCAGCCTGTTGTGCACGAAGGTGCTGCCCGGCAGGGGGAAAACCTGCGTTTTATTTTGTAACCTGCGGAACGCTGAAGAGAAAATCAGCCGGTCGTAATCTTTCTGAAAGCCCGATCGTGGGCCTGACTCGGCCCTGGTTTGCCCGATCCTGTCAGCGGAAAATATGCGATCCCATTGCATCATATCAGGGGGCTTTAGACTGCAAAATAAAGGAAGAAAAGAGTCAGAGGTCTCAACCAGGCATGGCATAGTTTTTACATTTTATATATAATTACTTCAACTAAACTTTTATTTATGCCACGCGATACATCTGATATAGGTAGTACAGGTCTCGAACAAGGCGGCGGTAATCTTGGTAACGATTACAGCAGGCGAATTACCACTGACCGGAATGAGCAAAACACCACAACCAATGTGGGGAGTTCAGCTTCTCCAGGAGAGAATAACGATCGCTCGGAGCGCATGCTCGACCGGGAAGAAGATCCAAACAGCGAGGAAGCGATCCAGGAAAAGGTGCACCATCATTCCGACAGGTTATCTGCTGCCAGCGCTGAAGATAGTATGCGAAGTGACAACCAGGGGCCGGCGAGCAAGATTCTGGACGGCGATGAGGGAGGTAGTTTACCTGATCCGGAAACTGCATCTTTCAGCCACGACGAAGACTAATCACTCAGGGCTGCTACGGCACAAAACAAAAACGGAAGGCTTGAAACCTTCCGTTTTTGTTTTTGATGGCCTTACCTTTGCTGCCTCAATTATTTTCGTTGCAGCCACCGGAGAAGTATTTATTACATGAGCAAACATTATGGTTATCGTCTGAAAAGTGTATTTACTGGCAAGATCAAAAGGCACTCATCGTCTCCGATCTGCATTTTGGTAAAACAGGTCACTTCAGGAAATCCGGGATAGCGGTGCCGCAATCTGTGTATAAAGAAGATCTTCAGCGGCTCTTTAGCCAGATCCAATATTTCAGGCCCACGCAGTTAATTATTGTTGGCGACCTATTTCACAGCGTTGCAAATAAAGAGGTGGATTATTTTCTGAAATGGAGGCGCGACGTTGCCAGCCTTCGGCTACTCCTTGTGAAGGGTAACCACGACATCCTGAAAAAAGATTGGTACGAGCACGCGGACATCACGGTAACTACCGGCCATCTTTCGTTAGATCGGTTCTGTTTCGTTCACGATATCAAAGACGCCTGCGAACCATCGGAAAATACATCGTACTTTTTTAGCGGACACATTCACCCCTGTATCGAACTGAATGGGGGCGGAAGGCAATCACTTAAGTTCCCCTGCTTTTATTTCAATAAGAAATTTGCAATATTGCCCGCCTTCGGAAAGTTTACCGGCTGCGCGATGATCGACAGGGTTTCCGCTGATGACGTATTTGCTATTTTGCCCTCAAATCCCGCCAGGGGTGAACATGGAAAAATAGTGAAAGTTTAGGTGAAATCCTGACGTGGGAGCAAACAGCCCATACATCATTCTACATTGATGATTGTCTTTTTATAAGAACCTGCTTATGGAAACTTTAAGCCTTTTTGCTGCATCTACTATCGTAACCCCGGCTAGTGTAACCAGTCCAAACAGGATAACCCATATACCAGTGAGGACTTTAGGTTTATACTCGTATTCGTAATACTCCATAGCGTTTCAGGTTGCTGAAGA
>JASLBT010000069.1 GCA_030146445.1 Segetibacter sp.
GTGGTTTTTAACCAAAATGTGCGCAGTGCGTTTAATTGGTCAAAGTCCAGTCCTTCCTCGATCTGATCACGCGACCTGTCGTCTTCTACATAAACAAAGTTATCCGCGACCTTATCAGTATTGAGCAATGAAAACTCGTAAGTACCTGAGTCGCTTTTTGTCACTTTTACGTGTGTACCGCTTTCTAACGTAAACTCCATCGGGAAGTCGTGTTTCATATATTATTTTGCATCTAAGTTATAAAACTATAGTCCATGATCCAATTCAGTGCATGTAAAATCCATACCGCTACTAACGGGTCTTGAGCAGCTCCACTTGTATGTCGACCCAAAAGCCTGAATGTCCCTACATCGTACTTTTTAACCGGGGCAGCCCATCCTGCAATTTTAAGTGCGCAATAACCAATATCGCTGCGTGCCTCCTGATCAACAAAGAGGGTGCAGCTGAATGGAGCGTCGCAACCAAAGTCTCCCCACGGCTATGCTGTTGGTCCCCAAAAAAAGTCTTCTACCGTCGCCCACTCAACCACAGTTGTGTGTTCAGCCCGAACAACTTACCGGTAAATGACGTTGATAGCAACCTGCCGATGATCATCCGATCGCGGGACTGGCAAATGATAATTGTTGTGCCTGCCTGCCGTGATGATGAATTCGGATGAAAGCAATCCTCCTTCCTGAATCTTTCTCCTATTTTTGCCCAAACATCGCTTTTATGAAGAATACTCCGTTTACGGAAAAACATATTGCAGCAGGCGCTAAGATGGCGGAGTTTGCGGGACACTATATGCCTATCAGCTACACCGGCATAAACGATGAACATGCAACTGTGCGCAATAATGCCGGCGTTTTTGACGTGAGTCATATGGGCGAATTCATTTTGAAGGGCGATAAGGCACTTGATCTAATTCAAAAAGTAACGACCAACGATGCATCAAAATTAACCGCTGGAAAAGCCCAGTACAGTGCTTTAACCAATGAACACGGTGGCATTGTAGACGACCTTATTGTATACTGCGTACAAGAAAACAAGGTGTATATGCTTGTGGTTAATGCAAGCAATATCGAAAAAGACTGGAACTGGATCAGCCGCTTCAACAACGATGATGTGGAGATGCATAACATAAGTGAAAGGACGTGTCTCCTGGCGATACAGGGGCCAAACGCCACCAAGATTCTGCAGCCGCTTACAGACATGGACATTATGAACCTAAAATATTACACGTTTGTCAAGGGAACCTTTGCTGGTGTGGAAAATGTACTGGTGAGTGCAACGGGGTATACGGGCAGTGGTGGCGTTGAGATTTACTTTGAAGATAAAGACGGCGATGCTGAAAAAATCTGGAATGCGATATTTGACGCCGGGAGGCCACATGGATTGAAGCCAATTGGCCTGGGTGCACGCGATACACTCCGGCTCGAGATGGGGTATTGTTTGTATGGGATGGACATTGATGATAACACGAGCCCGCTTGAAGGTGGCCTTGGATGGATCACCAAGTTTACCAAGGATTTCACTGCCCGCGACATTCTCGAACAGCAAAAAGCGCAGGGTGTCGGCCGTAAACTGGTCGGTTTTGAAATGCTGGAAAAAGGAATTCCGCGTCACGGCTACGACATAGTAAATGCAACCGGCGAAAAGATCGGCGTTGTTACCAGTGGAACGCAGGCACCTTCGTTGTCGAAAGCTATCGGGCTTGGTTACGTAGCAAAAGAATATACTGCAATAGACTCCCTGATATATATAAAGATCCGGGACAAGCAGGTGCAGGCGAGGGTTGCCAAGTTTCCGTTTGCCTAACTAATTGTTTAAATAGCTTTTCGCTTCAATTTATTTTTCCGGCCTTAGATTGCGTATCCAGGCTATACGAATGATCAAGCAATATGCCCACAATCAGGTTGTCTACACATATAAATGCGCCAATGAGTGTTGTTTTCGACTTGTCGCGCAATATCGACCTGCACAAGCGAAGTTTGAGCCATAGATCAGGAAAACCCATCGCGGGCATTACTACGGGTTTGATATGGCTGGGTGAGACGGTTACCTGGGAGGCAAAGCACCTTTTTAAGATACGTATTTATACCAGCAAGATAACAGCATTTGATCCGTATGATTACTTAGAAGAACAGGTGGTTGAACGCAATTTCGTATCCGTTCGCCATGGCCACTATTTTTCCAAAACACCGACCGGCACGCTGATGAAGGATGTTTTTACGTTTACTACCCGGTATGGTGTGGCTGGTAAGATCGCGAACTTCATCCTGTTGAAACGGTATATGCGGAACCTGATCAAAACCAGGAACCGGGTAATAAAACAATACGCAGAGTCGGAAAAGTGGAAAGAGTTGCTGTGGTAATTGTGCCGGGGCAGATGATGACTGAGCGTTTCTTATCCGATAACCAATGAACGACAAAATGGTAATAATAAGTAAAAGACTCCCTGTTGTATTTATTGCACTTTCCTTTTTGATGCTGATCACCTCGTGTGGAAGATCTGTTATACAAACGGGTCGGGCTTCATATTATGCCGACAAATTTGTGGGAAGGAAAACCGCGAATGGTGAGATCTTTCGCCAGCGCAAGAGAACCGCTGCACACCAAACGCTTCCGTTTGGAACGAAGGTTAAAGTAAAAAATCTATCGAACGGACGTACGGTAAAAGTTCGCATCAATGATCGCGGACCTTTCGCGGCTGGGCGCATTATAGACCTGAGCAAGAAAGCCGCAAGAAAGCTGGGAATGGTGCAAAAAGGGGTGGAGAACGTACGCATCACGTACAAGAAAAAATAACCCTACGGTGGTGTGGGTTAATCTTCCGGCGTTTCTTTTAACCGGAGCTTTTTTATACGGGCATTTATCGAACCGTGAGTGCGACTGAGCCACTTAGCCATCGCAAAAATGCTTTCGCCCGACTGGAACATGGTGGTAAGCTCAGCGTCGTCTTCAGCGGTCCATGGCTGTCCGGCGACGTTTTCCTTTCTTTTTTGGCCAGGATTTTTAGGCCCTTTTTTTGACTTGAACCCTGCGGTTAGTGGTTCGCGGTTCAAATGGTAATTGTCGTATTCATAGGTTAAGTTTTTATTCTTCCGTTCTGTTTCGGGTTTTTTTAGCACGTGTATGTTGGGAGAGCCGGAAACGTAATTGTCTGGCAGCAGTGCTTCAGGAATGTGCAGTACCTTTCGCGTGCGGGTAATGGCAACATATAACAGGTTGATCTCCTCCCGCAACCGGGCTTTATTGTTTTCTTCTTTGTTTTCGTTTACTGTTTTTTCGAGGCGCTCTTCAGTAATGAAATCACTTACGAGTTGCACTGCATCATACTCCATTCCCTTACACCGGTGTACGGTGGTGAAAATCATCTCAGCCTTTTCTTTGTCGTCGTTCTGAACGTGTTTCTCTTTAATGTTCCGGATGATTTGCGGTATCTCTTTGCCATATTCTTTTACAATTTCGACCATCATGCCAAGCTGAACATCTTCGGTTTTATCGATGTACTCCTCAAGTTCATCTATGTTGCCCATTGCTTTTATCAGGTCGTCTTTTATCAGGTGCCGTGCACCGGTGTGCAGGTTTAGTACGTCGTATAGTGATGCGCCTTCATCAGCATAAGTGTAAGAGTTGATGTTTCCCTCGAAGTAAAGGTGTTTTAGGTCTTTCCGTTCGGTTGTATACTGGATTGCTTTTAGGAGTAGTCCGAGATTAGTACGCCCGAGGACGGCTTTCGTTTTTTCAGCATTGCTGCTGCCGTGACCTGTGATGGGGATAGATTTATAATCTTCCAGGTGTGTCTTCCAGTTCAGGACCGAAACGGCCAGGTCCGCAATATCCTGCCTGAAGCGGAAACTTGTTGTCAGGTTGAATGTGTTAAAGTCTACTTTTTCGAGTGAGTTCACTGCATACCGCCAGCCATAGATCTGCTGATGTGTATCGCCCACGATCACCTTTGTGGCCTTTTGTTTCAGGAAAATGTCCAGCATAGCCGGCGACGCATCCTGACCTTCATCAAAAAGGATGTAATCGTAAGGCAGCTCGGGATTTTGCAGCTGGAACTTCTTAAGATAAAAATCGTGCGTGATCTCAATTTCTTGTCGTTCCATTTTGGCTAGCAGTATCCGTGATTGCCTTTCGATGTAGCTGTAAAAGGCCGACACGAAAATACGCGCTTTGGCATCCGTGACCACATCGAGGTAGTTAAGTTCGCCCACCCTTTGTTTATCGCTATTGCAGAAATATGCAATGAACTTGCTGATGTGATTGGCGGCTATATACTCAGCATGCTTTTCACCGGTTCCTTCCAGGCCAAGCAGTCCGGCGATTTCGTGGGTCCGATAACCATGTGTCCGTACTTTATAGCTACTACGGGCAACCACATATTTGAACGCGATGGAATGAGCAGTCTCAACATGCACATTGCTCATACCAAGTTCAGAAAACTTTTTTACAGCTTCCAGTTTAACGGACTTGTTAAAGGCGAGGTATAGGATACGGGCGCTTGCAGGACGGCTTTTGGCGTATTGTATAATCGTGGTGGTTTTGCCTGAGCCGGCAACCGCATTGATTTTGATATTGCCGGTTGAGTTAACGATCGCTTCTTGTTCTGCAGTTAATTTCATTTGCCAATCGCTACTGTTTACAATGCTGTTTTACTGCAAGCTGGTTTATATATCAAGCGTATGCCGGAAGGGGATGTCGCTAAACCAAAGTTGACTCAACAATGTTATCTAAACATTCATTCGTTTATGTATGAAGCGCTGATATGGTGACCTTATTTGGTAACCCGGACGATGAAATTCTGTTTAAAAAATCACTGTACCTTCCCCAAGGTTGTTGTGTTTCTGACCTAACACTTGTGTGGTGTCATTCTCTTATTCTACCCAGACTATTCGATTCACCCGCTTTGACAACAAGGAAATGATAGTCAATTTTACCTTTAAATTTTTGGTTGCCAGCCAAAACGATATTGAGCTCCGGTTGTGCTTGACCCCAACTTGTTGACGGGTCACTCACTTGTACCGCATACCCTTATTCAGCTTTGTTCACCAAGGTGCCAGGTTTCACCAGTTCCGGCTGCTTGTTCCTGTAAATGATGCCAATTCTCAGTGCTTTCCTCTTGGGTAAAGTTCTGTTTTGATTTTCAAAACTACAAAGCAAGGAGTTCACCGTTTCTGTAAATCGGAACAACATTCGCAATGTCGGGAGTAACACAATACTGGAGGTCTTTCTGTAACCCGTAAGCGGACAGCCTGTGCCAGTGGGTTGTTTTCTGGATAAATTCAAACAGGTCATCTTTATGGAGATCGTACATGCTTTCTGCCATAAGGCTGCTGTCGCAGTGAATGGTAAAGTGTTCTTTCACGTTATTGATCACCGCACCTGCAAATAACGTGTCTTCAAGGTTGAATCGATCTTTCCAGCCTGAGCAACCCAACACGACGTTTTTGTTCTCGTTAACAAGGTGCTGGCAAACCGCTGAAAGGTTGGGGAAAGATCCCGTGATCACTTCTGAGCAGCCATTCTCGAGT
>JASLBT010000176.1 GCA_030146445.1 Segetibacter sp.
TTATGCAAGGTATTTTAATATAGATATGGAGAATCCATTGGCTGTAGCAAATGGTGTTGATGCAAGGCAGGCAACCAGCCGCACCTTTGGAAGTATGTATGGTGAATACACGATTATTCCTGGTCTTAAAGCAAAATTGAATCTTGGAACAGACTATACCAATTCAAGGAGAGATGTATACAATTCGACGGTGACAAAAGCAGGTTTTGCTAATGGGGGAATTGCTTCAGTATTCAATGGTACCAGGTCGAACTACCTTGCTGAAGCGACTCTTGACTATACCCAGCAATTTGCTGATCACAAGATAAGTGTGCTGGGAGGTTATACTTACCAGTATTTTTTGAACAACAACTTTAGCGCAAGTAATGTCGGCTTTCCTTCTGACCTCAACAGCACGAACAGCCTCGGTTCAGGAAGCACATCATTAGCTCAGGTTGGCAGCAATAAAAACAACAATAAGCTTCAGTCATTTTTAGGAAGGATCAATTACGACTATAAAGGAAAGTATTTGTTGACAGCAACATTAAGAGCAGACGGTTCATCCCGTTTTGGTATCAACAATAAATATGCATACTTCCCATCATTTTCAGGTGCCTGGCAGATCGGGTCAGAGCAGTTCATGCAAAATGTACAGCAGGTAACTAACCTGAAGCTGCGCGCAGGATACGGTTTAACGGGTAACCAGGATATCGGCAACTTAAATTCAATAGCCACCTTCAGTAACTCCGGGGGTGCAAATCTTGACGGGACCACTCAAATAGGGCAGGCACCAACACGTATTCCCAACCCTGATTTAAAATGGGAATCAACTGCGCAATTTAACGTTGGTATTGATGCGGGCTTCCTTCGAAACAGGATAAACCTGACCGTTGATTATTTCCGGAAGAAAACAAAAGACATGTTGCTTAACCTGCCGATCAGTGGTACTTCAGGTTTCACTTCGCAGTTAACCAACATTGGCAGTATTGAAAACAAAGGATGGGAGTTTTTATTGGAAACCAAAAACTTCACCGGCAAGTTTAACTGGACCACCACTTTGAACCTCGCCACCCTTAAAAACAGGGTGACCAGTATTGGGCCACTGTCGCAGATACTTACCGGTTCTTTACCATTCACTAACCAGATTACCGTTATTCAACCGGGGTTCCCCTTAGCAGCCTATTATGGTTACCTGGTTACAGGTGTGTTCCAGACAGGTGAAGACATTGCGCGTTCACCACAACCTACCGCGCGGCCCGGCTACCTTAAGTTTAAGGATGTGAGTGGCGATGGTAAAATAGACGCAAATGATCGGACCATGATTGGCAATCCGTTACCTGAATTGACCTACGGTATAAATAATAGTCTTAGCTACAAAAATTTCAGCGTCGACATTTTCTTGCAGGGAGTAGGTGGTGTTGAGATATTGAACCAAAATCGACTGGAAGCATTGTTTCCACTTGATCCGCTTAGAAATACGCTGGCCGAGCCAATACTGAACAGGTGGACACCCGACAACCCATCTAACAAGTGGCCCTCTGGTGTTGGATACAATACCTATGCTGCCCAAAGGATTAATTCTTTAACAGTTGAAGATGCATCGTACCTGCGGTTGAAGAATTTAAATGTGGCTTACCAAATTCCATTGGGAAATCTCAAAGCAATCAAATCTGCAAGGGTTTATGTTACCGCGCAAAATCTTATTACGATTACCAATTATTCCGGGTACGATCCCGAAGTTAGCGTGAATGGTGATGGAAATGTAAGGGTAGATTACAATGCATATCCATTATCCAGAACTTATTTGATTGGTTTGAACATCGGGTTCTGATTACTGAATGTTAAAAACGAAACTTATGAATACAAGATTTTTTAAAACCTTTCTCGGCGCGATGATGGTGATGCTGATATTATTAGCCGTTGGTGGATGTAAAAAGATTCTCGAAGAAGACAATTTTTCGCAGCTTTCAACAGAAGATTTTCTTCGTACCGAATCCGGGATTAGGGCGTTGAGCGTTTCAGCATACAGCAATGCTCAATTTGTTGCATTCCCAATGAATGTCAAGATTAATTTCGGCGAACTTCCTACTGAAATTATGTACCAGGGAGGTGGAGGCGTAGCTGGAAATGCCG
This sequence comes from Segetibacter sp., assembly GCA_030146445.1. Lineage (GTDB taxonomy): Bacteria > Bacteroidota > Bacteroidia > Chitinophagales > Chitinophagaceae > Segetibacter. The sequence continues at coordinate 2,113 of JASLBT010000176.1, forward strand.
CGCAATTGTATAATTTCACGTGGGAGCCAACGATGGAATGGTTCAATATCCAAACGTGGAATAAGTGTTATAGAACGGTTCGTGATGCAAATGTGTTACTCGATAATATTGGGCAGGTAGCTATGCCTGAAGCAACAAAAAAAGTATACCAGGGAGAAGCTAAATTCCTGCGAGCTTTTGCATATTATTTACTGAATGATTGGTTTGGTCCCGTTCCGTTGATTATCTCTTCGGAATATACTGAAGATATTAAACGCCCGACCGAAGCAGAAATGATCGGCTTTTTAGAAACGGAATTTACAGAAGCAGGAGCTTTGTTACCGTTGACTCAATCAGAGTACGGAAGGGCAACAAAGGGGGCTGCTTTGGGTTTTCTTACCAAGCTATATTTGAATACAAAACAGTGGCAGAAATGTGCTGATGCAGCTCAGCAGGTTATGGACCTTGGTGTTTATACCTTGTACCCAAACTATGTGGATCTGTTTAAGGTACAAAATGAGCGAAACGGTGAATTTATTTTTGTTAGTCCTGCCGCTAACCTTGCCGGTCAGGGTAACCAGTGGATGGCGGTATCATTTCCTGCTACTTATCCGAGGTTAAGCAACCAGGCAAGTTTTGCTTCCAACTATAGGTTGTACGATGCCTTTGTAAATTCCTTTGCTGCTACTGATGCGAGAAGAGGAGCCATTCTTACCTCCTATCAAACAGCGGCCGGTGCGACGGTTACCTTACTAGGCAAAAATGAGTCAAGGAGTTTCAAATATTTTCCTGATCCGGGTTCGTTGAATGCCGATGCCGGAAATGATATACCTGAACTGCGGTTTGCAGATATCCTGCTGGCAAGAGCTGAGGCATTAAATGAAGTGAATGGACCTGACCAGGAAGCTATTACATTAATTAATCGCGTAAGGGCTCGCGCAAATGTTGCTGCGTACACTGTTAATCAATTCACGAAAGAGACCTTCAGGGATGCTATCCTGGATGAAAGAAAATGGGAATTCTTTACTGAAGGACTTCGCAGGCAGGACCTGATCCGTCATGGTAAGTTTGTAGAAAATGCAAAAGCGAGAGGAAAGAATGCTCAAAGCCACCACGTGCGTTATCCCATTCCTCAAACAGAAATTGACATCAGTCATATTGAACAGAACCCGGGATATTAATGGCTTGCAACAATGTTATTTCGTTAAAAATTTGCTGCTTTTCGTGAAAGTAAGATGATGGCATTTATTTTCAAAATCAGCCAGGCCGCATTTTACAGTTCAGTATAGAGCCGGCGCCACAGGACCGAAATATGAATGCCCCGCTGATGACATTGGATTAACTATTCGCTGTTACTTATTTAAGCTCTGCGATGTCAACCATAATAAAAACAAACGAATTCATATTTGAAAACTTCAAAACCGCTTTATGAAGCATTTGGCAATAAGGTTTATCGCCGCAGCTTTCCTGGCCCTTTCCCTCCCTGGCTTAGGCCAGGCCCCCGGAAAGCCAAACATCATTATTATTCTAGCCGACGATCTTGGCTGGGGTGATGTAGGCTTTCACGGAAGTTCGATTATGACTCCGAACATCGACGCCCTGGCAAAGGAAGGTGTTCAGCTAAATCGTTACTACACTACCCCTATATGTTCTCCTACCAGAGCCGGCTTGTTGACTGGCCGGTATCCTAATCGCCATGGTATAAGAGAGGCGACCATACCACCATGGAGTGATTTTGGCCTGGATACATCAGAACACTTGTTGCCCCAAATGCTGGCGGAGGCAGGATATAAGAACCGTGCACTACTGGGTAAGTGGCATTTGGGACACCTATCTTTGCAATACCATCCAATGCGCAGGGGCTTCACGCATTTCTACGGTCATTTAAACGGTGCGATTGACTACTTTACCCATAAAAGAGAAGGAGAAGTTGATTGGCACAACGACTATGAACCCTCCGATGACAAAGGCTACTCTACTAACCTCCTTACTGCAGAAGCGGTAAAGTGTATCAAAAGTTATTCAAAGGATAAGGCACCTTTTTTCATGTACGTAGCTTACAATGCGCCACATGGCCCTTTGCAGGCGCCTGAAGAAGATTTGAAACTATATGGTTATGATCCTTCTAAACCAAGATATCGATCAAATCCCGACAGTGAAGATGAGGGCAGGGATATCGGTCATGGAAATACCAAAAGGCAAACCTATGCTGCTATGGTAACATGCCTCGACAGGGGTATTGGAAGAATTCTGCAGGCACTAAGCGAGCAGAATATTGCTGAGAATACCATCGTGATTTTCCACAGTGATAATGGTGCAGCGGGCAATGGCGATGTGGGTTCTAACGGTAAATTAAGAGGATCGAAGTTTGATGAATGGGAGGGTGGCGTACGGTCACCGGCTATCATCAGGTGGCCTGGAGGTAGATTGACCGGCGGAAGACAGGTAGAGCAGGTAATGGGATACGTTGACCTCTTTCCAACGCTAAAAGAAATCGCAGGGGTAAAAACGCCTGCGAAAAATTTTTTGGATGGCATCAGTATGTGGCCGGTCCTGAGCGGCAAGAAAAAAAAATTTGAAAGGGAGTTATACCTGGGCCATGGTGCATTGTTAAAAGGTGACTGGAAACTGATCAAAGACCTGGGCATAAAGAAAATGAAAATTGACGGAGACGTTTTATTCAAAATCCCTCCGGACAGTTCTGAAGAGAACAACCTGGCAAGCGCTAATCCTAAAATGTATACCGCCCTGAAGCAGGCTGTTGTACCGTACGATGCCATCAGAGCACCAAAGGAATTATTATCGAAAGGCCCTAAGAATGGCTTTGTAGCACCCAAAAGATGGAAAATTACAAAAGAAAAGTAAAACCATTTTCTTGCACTGGCATACATGAAATAAAGGCTGGTAGAGAGTTCAACGGAAGTGAACCTTTGATCAGACCATAAAAATTGCTTCTAAATGAAAATGCCATTCAAACACTGCTCCCAACTATTCAGCTTGCTTAGATCCCTTACGCTCAAGCAATTGTAACCGGCGGGCTCGCTACTGCAGCTTTAGTATACCAATGTAAGGCAAAGTTGGCGCCACTGGTATTTCATATTCGGACACTTTAACGTCTAATCATGGTTTTCTATTCCTCTTGTGAATCAACCCGCTTGGCTCCTGTGCTCTCAAAGTGATCAGGTGGCATACACAGGGAAGTCCCCGCCATAATTCAACGTTTGAACACTCGCGAATGAACGCCGATGAGGTATGAGATTTCTTATAGACCGAACAATGGTCCCTTTATCGAATATTGTTGCCCGCCCGGCTGAACCCGGTTCGGACGGGGGCGTCGCACTCTTGTACAGCAGTTGCACTACGGAGCTTTTATTATAAATTCATAAACTATGTTCACCCACGAAGTTGATCCTATGAAGCACACTTACCTGGTGATGCGAATCATAGCTCTTTTTCAGCAATGG
>JASLBT010000192.1 GCA_030146445.1 Segetibacter sp.
AAACTTGTTACGGTGCGTTTCGTGAAACACTTCCACGCCACATAACCGGGAGTGCTCGCCTGCCCGGTCGATCAATTTTTTATTCTGCTCAAAAGTAAAATAGTCTTTCCCGGTTTGCGAGTCGATCTTTAGCGCTTTATATGGCTTCACCATATCCAACCAGCCTGCATAATTGTCGAAGTGTTTTGTAAAGTCGGCATCATAGGTACCGTAGTGCTGTGGGATAACCTGCAACCCATATTTTTCAAAATTGTTCCAGGCCTCATCCAGTTCCCTCTTCGTAACCTCGTTTGGAATCCCGTATTCGACACCGTGATAACCTGCATCCTTCACCTTGCGGCAAAACACGTCCCAACTTATTTGCTCGCTTCCCCACCTGGGGCAAAAAAAATGTAGTTCCAATGCTTACTCTAAATGGTTAATGATCCTATTTCACCTTCAGGGTGATTTCATCTTCTTTCTGAAGGAAATCCCTTTCTGCGGATAAGCCTTTAGCCTGGCCTGATATTACCGCATCATTCGGTACGGTTTGCACCGGTGTTATGCACGAAAGGTTCTTTTCCCGGAAAGGTTTATTATAGCTCAGGTTATAAGCCGATATCATTGACCAGCGGGGTTTATCCGATAAATTGGCTTCCGACATATGCAAGGTATTGGGATGAAAGAACAGCAGATCCCCGGGCTCCAACTCTGCAGGTACAAGCTCAAATCGCTTGAGTGCTTCGTTTACAAAGTCCATATCCGCACCCTGTTGCTCACCTGCAAAACTGTGCTCAAAACGTCCTGTTTTGTGCGAACCTTTTAAAACCTGCAGGCAGCCATTTTGAACTGTGGCTTCGGTTAGGGCAAGCATTACACTGATCATGGCATCCGGGAATAAAAAACCATTTTTATACCAATAGCCATAGTCCTGGTGCCATTCCCAGGCTCCACCTACCTTTGGCTCCTTTTGCATCAATTTGGAGTGAAAGTGACATACTTCTCCTTCACCAAGCAGGTCCTGCACTGATTGAACCAGGGCTTCGCTACGGGTTAACAATCCATAGGCATCATCACCCGGAGTAAACCAAAGCGTAAGCTTCGTACGCTTGCCCGACTGGTCGTTGAAATCAAATGCTTTGTCTTTAAGTACGTCGTCGCCGGTGGCGAGATTATATAGCAGACCAACTTCTTCTTTGGTCAAAAATTCTTTAAGAATAAGGTAGCCATCTGTATCATATGCGGCCTTTTGTTCAGCACTGAATTTTAAATCTTTCATATAGGAGATTTTTAATAAAAATTGTCTTTGAAGTTGTTTGAGTCTACTGATTATTTTGGTGTCGGAGAACCAAAGATGCCAATTGTACGCCTGATGAAGTGATTGCGACGCAACGATGAAGCCATAGAAAACCACTGCTGGTATTAAAAAAAGTATTCAAATGCTAAGCTCCAATTGCTTTCAGTGTGTCGTCGACAAATCGTTTTGCACGCGGAATATCCTCTTCGTCGAGATGCTCGATGATCAATGGAATATTGGGATGTTTTTTAGCAAGCAGTTTTAAATACAATTCGTAGTTTAGTATACCAAGTCCCGCTGCGGGCAGTTCCACGTCACCTGCTCCACGAAAGGTGTGTGATTCTACCGCATCAATGGTTGCGTGTTTTTCTTCACTGCTTTCGGCCTGCTTGATGTCTTTAGCATGGGCGATCTTTATTTTATCTTCCAATGCATTGAATATGCGGTAAAGCTCCGCGTCCACATCTTTGATATTCGAACCATTGAAATAGTTGGTAGGATCCATCAACAGCCCAAGCCCGGGATGATCTATTTCCCTGAATAACCGTAATAATTGGTCAACACTGCCCACTACGTTGTTTACATAATTTTCTACCAAAAACACCGCATCATGGTTCCAGGCAAATTCTGCCAGTTCTTTGAGGACTGCTTTTATTTCCTGGAAAGCTTCTTCGGTAGCATTTTTTTCATGAAACACCCAATCGCTGCTGGGCTCGTAAGTTCCGGTTTCACTGATCACGTAAGGTGTTCCAAGTTCACGGGCGAACTTCAATAGCGTTTTTACATACTCAATATTTTTCCTTTTTTTATCCGCATCAGGGGAGATAAGGTTTGTATATCCTGATATGGCAACAATTTCGATGTTGGCATCGCGGAAAGCATTACGTATGGTGCGGGCTTTTTCGGTGGTGAGCGTTTGCGGTAACGTGTGTGGGTCGTTCAGGTCGAAGTCTTTAAAGCTGAGGTCGAGCTGAATACAATTGAAGCCGTCTTTTTTTACTTTAGTGATCGTTTCTTCCAGGGTGTATGGATAGTATCCATTGAAAATACCTACTGATATCATGTGGGTTTATTTTAGCAGTTGTAATGTTTCGGTGAGTTTGACCGTTCGTTCTTCTTTGATGGATAAATAAAGCGCATCGATGATTGCCATGGTGTGCAGGTTATCCCGGCCATTTATTTCGGGTAATCGGTCTTCTTCAACAGCACAAAGCAGGGAGGCCATGGTTCCTTCAAATGCATCCGGGAACCAAACCGTGTCCCAGGTTGGTTCTATCCATTGATCGGGAAACTTGCGGGTGGTAAACTTTATTGTGCTTAAGCCCTTTTCAGGAAATTTAGGCCAGCCGATTTCGCCGATAGCGATGCCTTCCATCCCCTCAACCCGCCAACGGATGTACATCTCTTTTTGGGTGCCCTCTCCCGGCCAGGCCCAAACGTCGTCGAGGCTGGTTGCCATCAGTCCGTCGGCATATTGAAACGTATATTGGGTAATGCCGTCGATGTGATTGAATTGGGTTCGGGGGTCGCTCCTGGTTATGGCGGTTACCTTTTCAGGGTCGCCAAACAGGTACCGGAAAGTATCAATGTGATGGATGCCCATGTTCAGCATCTCGAGGCGGTCGTATTTTTTCAGGAATTCCTGCCAGTGAGGTATGGCCCGCATGTCGATGGTCGCCAAAACGACTTCGCCGAAGTAATCATTATCCAGCAGGGTTTTTAATGCGCGGATTGACTGGTCGTACCGCATGTTGCTGTTGACCGACAGCTTAATGCCGGCCCGCTCGCACAGGAGTACAATTTCATTGGCCTCTTCGAGGTTCATGGCCAGCGGTTTCTGGCAGAGTATTCCCTTGATATGGTCATTCTCTTTTACTGCCTCCCGAACGATCTCCAGTTGCTTATCCGGGGGAACGGCAATGTCAATGATCTCTATGTTTTTATCCTGTATCAACTGCTGCCACGAATCATAAACATGGGGAATGTTAAACTCCGAAGCAACCTCTTCTGACTGCGCCCGGTGAAGCGATGCGATTCCATACGAGTTGAAACCGGCATTGCGGTAAGCTACCTGGTGGCATCCACGCACGATTGCGCCCGCGCCTATGGTGCCTATACGCCAATCCATTCGCGAAGGCATCTGTGCCGCTATTTTCAGGTCTAGTGTAAATTCGTTCATGAGCTATTTAAAAATGTTGAAATGCGAGGCCCGGTTACCTGCCGCCGTCTCGAGCTTTTAGAAGCGAATAGCACTTAGCGCTGTTATTGCATTGGCAACCTCGTTGAGCTGGTGTTCTGTCGAGCATGTTCCGGCCATTTGGACGTATACCATGGGGTCGC
>JASLBT010000342.1 GCA_030146445.1 Segetibacter sp.
ACATTGAATACCACGATCCGGGCTCCGCCTTGCTCGCATGCTTCGCGTAAAGTTCCCGGGCCACGATCCTCCAGGCTGGTAACCACATAAACCTTTCCACCTCTTCCGCCGAAGCTAAAGGCTCCGCCTCCCTCAGCCCCAGGAAAGGCGAGGATTTTTGCTTGCAATAAGTCGGATGGTTTTTTCGCCCAGGGAACGAAAGGTTTTCCTTTCTTTTCTTCTGCCTGAACGACAGGTAAAGCTTTCTCCCAGGCTGCGTCGGAAAGCTTTTGAAATTTCTCCATTTCTACTTTCTGCGAGTCTTCCAGCGCCGGCGGTATCGTCGGGTACTGTGCGTTTGCAGTTTTAAGAACAAAAAATGGAATGGCTAAAACAAAGAGCGAAATTTTTATATTCATGCGATAAAAAATGCAAAATTCAAAATGCAACGGTCAAAAATGTAAAATGCAAAAATGTAAAATGTAAAATTTTACTCGTGCACATATCACATAGTTATTCATCGATCAATGAGCTTATCCACAAGTCAAGTTTTTGCAGGAATTCCATTGCATGACTTACAGATACAAAGGCAAAAGTCAAAAATTCAAAAGTCAAAAGTCAAAAATGAACCCGTGCACTTAAGACGTATCTACTAATCCAGTCAACTCTTCAACCAGTCAACTTACCAACCAGTCAACCAATCAACTTCTCAACCAATCAACTTATCAACCAATCAACTTCTTCCTTATACCCATACCTTAATACCTCAATACCCAAACCTCAACTACTTCCTCCTCGCCACCATTTTCTCACCAGCTGCGGCAACACTGTTCAGGTATTCTTCAATACGGGTATAGCCTTCTTTATTGTACTGCGAAGCATCTGAGGCATTCTTCGGATTAAGACCGTGTTTGGTTTCCCAGTTGTCGGGCATGCCATCATTATCACTGTCTTTGTAAGGTGTTCCTTTGTATTCGGGATAACCGCCAACCTGTTTGATGTCGGTGATAATTCCCTGCTTATAAGAGTCAATTGGCAAACGACGATGTTTAAACTGTGTCGTTGGTAACTCCACATTATCCTTGTAGGTAATTTTACCGGTACGCACCTGCTCAACGATCCTGCTGTCTACATCATCCCGTTTAGGAAGTGTGGCACCGGAATTTGATAATACGAGGTTGTAAGCTTCCATTGTAGGCAATATGGTAAGCTCAGGCATTGGTAATGGCTTATCAACTTTAATATTGTCTTTGTACTTGCCTGCGTTCGGCATTTCTTCTACCTGTACTCCACCATCCCAGTTGTCCCTCGTTACGCGTTCGTTACCATCAACGATATTACCGGTAACATATGCCCGCCCGTATACCTGGTATTTCAATTTGCTTCTACCTGACTCAGGTTTTAAGATACGGTAACCAATAGGCGCGTTTCTTGGTGTAGATGGACCAGGCTTATAGTAGTTGTTGATGATGTTGTACATGGCGGTGTAGTCGCCCCCATCGGTTGAACGATGCACCCAATTGAATACAACGTTGTTTACAAAATTGAACACCCCGTTCCAGCCGATAGAAGGATTTCTTCCGGCGTTATCGGCCCAGATATTGCGCATAAAGGAACAGTTCTCGCCGCCAAGTGTACTACCGAAGGCATGGTTCCAGGTGTCGAGACATTCGGAGAAAATAGAGTTCTGGATGGTGATGTTCACCGTACCAAGTTTGATCTCTTTTGAACCGGTGCTGTCGTTATACATGTGCCTGTACATGCTCATATTTTCGTCGAGGCCCCAGCTTGCTGAAACGTGATCGATGATGATGTTACCTACCGGGTTTCCGCCAATGGCATCGTCCCTGCGGCCGACATTCGTTTCGCCGCGGCGGAAGCGCATATGGCGTATGATAACGTCGTGTGTGTTGATCCAAACGGTTTCGCCGGCAACACAAACCCCGTCGCCGGGTGCCGACTGCCCCTGGATGGTGATATAAGGTGCACGAATGATCAATGGACTTTTTATACGGATGATACCAGCTACGTTGAACACAACGATACGTGCCCCACCCTGTTCACAAGCATCGCGCAAAGAGCCGGGCCCTTCATCGTTAAGGTTAGTAACCACGATCACCTTTCCTCCCCTGCCGCCGAAGCTGTATTTACCTCCACCCTCAGCTCCCGGGAATGCAGGAATTTCGGCCTGTGGTAAATCAACCGGACGGCCCGCCCATGGAATATACGGTTTGCCATGTTTCGCTTCCTCTTCAATAACAGGCAGCGCTTTTGCCCAGGCCGCATCAGATTTTCGCATCGCCTCTTTCATCATGGCGTTGCTGGCTTCCTGAACGTCTTTTGGCACATCGGGATATTGGGCGAAAGAGGATTGTGAAATACCAAATAAAGAAGCCAATAAAATTATTCTAACTACATTCATTTGATCAACGGTTTTGTCGGATCTGATTAGGATCGTATATCCATTCAGAGCCTTGAGAAACATGGCACTTGTAAATGCCCATCTAATAGGGTGTTTTATTTTCTATAATCGAATGTTCCCATGCCTCCATTAGCATCCTGCCAACCTATGGTTTGTTCTAACCACGGGTTATTGGACAAAATGCTGGTATTTAATCCATAGATATAATAATGCTGGCGAAAAAGGATGTTAACCGGTGTTGTACCGTCGCGGTCCATCGCCTGGTCGAGCGGAGTCATTTGAAGTTTGTTTTGATACAACGCTTTAAGCTTTGCAATTTCTGCATTGAATGCCGCCGTACCAAATGCATCGGGATCAATAGATATACGCCTGTCCTCCGCAGTTAAAGGATCACTGCTGGTAAAGGTTTTAGCCTGCCAGTAATAGCCAGTGCGGTTTGTACCATTTATTGCCTCTATTCCAAGTTTTGCATTAGTGTTGTCTCCGGAGCCTGCATCATCGCTGTATAACATCCAGCGATGAATATCCCAAAAGCGCTTGCCTTCATATGCCAGTTCTACACGACGCTCATACAAACATGCTTCTAAAGCTGCGTATCTGTCGCCCAATGATCCTAAACCATAGTTGTTAGCAGCAGGTATGCCTACCCGGGCACGTATTTTACCAAGGTATTCCACACACTTGCCTGTATTACCTGTTGCGGCATAAGCCTCCGCGATATTTAACAACAATTCACCAAAGCGATACTCAAAAATATCAGTACCAGAGAAAGCAAAAGCAGTACTGTCGGCATTGGGATTAGATCCTTTACGAACGATAGCGGGACTGCTTACCTGGTTGTTAGCGTAGTAGGTAGCAGCGCCGGTGGCACTCGGCCGCCATCTGTACAACCACGTAGTTTTGTTAGAATTACCTTTTATTCCCCACTTAGCTCCTGAAAAGGCAAATGTGCGATAGAAGCGAGGCTCCCTGTTTTCGAAAAAGAAAGTGTCAACATACCCGTTGGCTGATGTAGGACGTGCACCATTCGCCAAAGGAAATAAGTCGAGCATAGCTTTTGGGGCAGAAAGGCCACTGCCTGAACCGCCGTGATCTCTCGGCCTCAACGAATTTTCCCAGCTACTGTTAATCCCCGCTGATGTAGTTGTGGTGTTGGAAAGAAGCACAGCCATAAGCGCCTCGGAATTGAAAGCATTGTCATTTTTAAAAGTCATCTCGGCCCAGTCTTTTGCAGAATTTACCGCGTTTCCGTAACCGGCAGCCCTTACCGCAGTTTCAGCTTCGAGACCAGCAGCCAGGGCTTTCTGCCAACGTTCGTTCCCGGGGTTGTCCCAGTCAGAATTATATAAAGGGCTTGCAGCAGTCAATAACACCCGGCTTTTCATCGCTAACGCCCCGGCGGCAGTAAACCTGCCATAGTCTGTACGTTCGGCCGACCACCTCATTG
>JASLBT010000400.1 GCA_030146445.1 Segetibacter sp.
CTTCCATCAATTGAAGGATACAGGTCACAAATTGCCTTACTTTTTTTCAACATTATCGACAATTAAATTAAATTCCAATGTGAGGACAGATTGCTATCGATCAGCATAACCGGCGATATCGTGCAACATAATGCTTACAGGGTGCTAAAGAACAAATATCGCTATACAGAATTCGTAAAAATCACAGTGAGAGACAATGGCAAAGGCTTTATATTGAAAAATGAAGAGGAGATATTTCAATTGCGAAAATTGGTAAATGATCGTGGCCACGGTCTCGGTTTCGGCCTGGCATTAAGTAAAAAAATCGTTGACAATCATTTTGGCAACATTTCGGTAGCTTCTATCATGGGAGAAGGAACGTCGGTTACCATATACCTGCCACTCACTCAGCAGGAGCCGCAACAGTATTCCCCTGGCAATTAGCAGCAGCATTTGCATTCAAGCGAATTGCTTTCCGTGAACAACATGACCGTTCTAAATAAGCCCTCTGTTGCAAAAAGGTTTGCGCGTCTGATTGACTCGCAGATTGTACAGTCCTTTCTTTTTCTGGCAACCATGGATTAACAGCCTTTGTTGATCGTTGATATTCGTTGTTGGGACACAAATTCCATTATCGGGTAAGTAGTGCGGCGCCCGGCATGGTGTTCGCGATACAGCCGGGTGAATGTCGAACACCACCCAGCTGGGCTTCGCAGGTTCGGGTTTTCCGGGACCATTGTTGACAGGTCCGTCAGGAATATTTAACCATTCCATTCCCTGGTTTTTGAAGAGAATACCTGTTAATATCATTTGATAATTAGCTAAAATAGACCTATTGAAGCATACCTAATCTTCATAGTTTTATTAAGAAAATTATCTATGTGGATTAAGTCATAGGGTGCCTGATACGGGAGTAGTACTGCTGCTGTAACAGTGGGAAACCACCAACAACCCGGGGGCATACTGCAAACGGCGCAAGGTGACAGTTTTCAGCTCGTCACCTAAAATTTGCTTAACTAAACGACATCAAGTTACCATCAAGAATATCTATCCGAATGAACTGGTTTACAGAATTCTATTCCTTGTTATGTGCAATTTCAGGCGAAACACGCCCATGGTTATCAACGGGGAAAAGCACAACTTGCTATGCTGAATAGGTGCAGCTGGGAAGAGTTTCCCTTTGAACGGCTTTTAAAGTCATCTCTTGTTACCCTGTATTTCCTTTCAGAACAATTATGAATTTATAGACAGATTTAAGTCAGGTTTTTGATGAAAATTATCCCAATATGAAAATGTACAAAGAATGTTTGCGTCTCATCCTGTTTGTTGCGGTATTGCTACAAGGTGTAAACTGCGTCCGGGCTCAAAGTGGAGACCAGATACTCGATGGGATCGGTGAAACGGGAATGATAGCACGCTACAGGTTTGACGGGGATCTTAAAGATTGGTCGCGAAATAATCTGCATGGCAAATTTCAAGGCGGAGAAGCCAAGTTTGTGACGGACAACCGCTTCGGAAAGGTTTTGTCGCTTACCGGCGAAAGCAATGCATTTGTTACAATCCCGGGAGATGCGTTGGCCGACCTGGAATCGCTCAGTATATCAGGATGGATTTACTTGCGTTCGAAGCAAAGTGGCCAACGTTTTTTTGATTTCGGAAAGGATGCCTCAACGCGTTTTTTTGCCGCCCCGGTGGGTACAGCCGCCCAGCAAGGCTTCCAGGCGTTTATAACAGCGGAAAAAGGTGATAAAAAGGGCGCGGTTGCCCCTGCAATTGAAGTCGACAAGTGGGTTCACCTTGCCATAGTGATAGATGTTCCTTCAAAATCTATGACAACCTATGTCGATAGTAAGCCCGTGGGTGAGGCTAAGGATATTCCAGGAGAGTTAACAGAGGTTTTTGGTCTACAATCGGGAGACAAACGGCTCTACATCGGAAAATCGCTATCTCCGGGAGATCCCAACCTCAATGCGCTGGTACATGATTTTCGTATCTACCGTGTTCCGCTGAGTAGCCGGCAGATTGCCGGAATTTATCGCAACGCCAGGAGAGGGATTAATGAAGGTGCAGTAAATACAACGGCTAAGCGTGAGGACACGCTTCCGCATTTTTCTCCAACGGAGCCACAGCTTTATCATAGTTATTTGGTTGGTGTATCCGATGTGAAGGTGGAGACCGCAGTAGGAAATTTGCCGCGATTACCAGTTTACGTAGAGGGAACTTACAAGAATGAGATGAAAGGTAAAGGTCCAAAAGTACGTGTGCTGTGGCCTGCTCCTACCGACAATAGCGCCGTTCTTAAACCTGGAAGCTATACCGTTACGGGACGTGTTGCGGGATCAAATTTTCAACCCAGGGCATTTGTAACCGTAAGGGCTTCAAAAAAATCAACTCCGCCCCGTTCAAAGCTGGAGGCGTTTGATTTAAGCCAGGTTTTTCTAAAGAACGACTCTCACGGGCACGAAAGCAAGTTTGTAGAAAACCGCGATAAATTTATAAGCACATTGGCTACTACTGATCCAAACTCGTTTCTCTACATGTTCCGCCATGCTTTTGGCCAGAAACAACCTGAGGGAGCAAAGCCTTTAGGCGTTTGGGACAGTCGGGACACTAAATTAAGAGGGCATGCAACCGGTCATTACCTTACCGCCATTGCACAAGCTTACGCCGGCACAGGGTACGACAAGGCACTTCAGGCCAACTTCTCCGGCAAAATGGAGAAAATGGTAAATACCCTGTACGAATTATCACAATTATCAGGAAAGCCGAAAGAAGCAGGAGGCACGTTTGTGTCTGACCCGACGGTGGTGCCAATGGGGCCGGGAAAAACAACTTATGACTCGGATCTCAGTGATGCGGGCATCCGTAACGATTATTGGAACTGGGGAAAAGGATACATCAGCGCTTATCCTCCTGATCAGTTTATCATGCTGGAAAAGGGGGCAAAATACGGAGGACAAAAGAACCAGATTTGGGCACCGTATTATACGTTGCATAAAATCCTGGCTGGCTTAATAGATGTATATGAAGTTTCCGGTAATAAAAAAGCTCTGGATATAGCTACCGGCATGAGTGATTGGGTATATGCCCGTTTGAGCCAGGTGCCAACAGACACGCTGATAAAGATGTGGAATACTTACATTGCCGGTGAGTTTGGCGGCATGAATGAGTCTCTGGCCCGTCTGTACCAGATTACCAGGCAACCGAATCACCTGAAAACAGCACAATTGTTCGATAATATCAGGGTATTCTTTGGGGATACAGCCCATTCGCATGGACTGGCCAAAAACGTAGATATTTTCCGTGGATTGCATGCCAATCAGCATATTCCCCAGGTTGTAGGGAGTATCGAAACGTACCGTGCTTCCAATAACCCGGAATATTATAAGATTGCCGACAACTTCTGGTATAAGGCCGTTAACGATTATATGTACAGTATTGGCGGAGTTGCCGGTGCACGCAATCCCGCAAACGCGGAATGTTTTATTGGTCAGCCCGGAACCTTATACGAAAACGGCTTCTCTTCCGGCGGGCAAAACGAAACGTGCGCGACGTACAATATGTTGAAACTAACGAGTGACCTGTTTCTCTTTGATCAGCGGGGAGAGTTGATGGACTACTATGAACGCGCCTTGTACAACCATATCCTGGCTTCCGTAGCCGAGAATACCCCGGCCAATACCTATCACGTACCGCTCAGGCCAGGGTCTATCAAGCAATTTGGCAATCCGAATATGACCGGTTTTACCTGTTGCAACGGTACCGCAATAGAGAGTAGTACCAAGCTGCAAAATTCAATCTACTTCAAAAGCAAGGACAACCGGGGGCTGTACGTTAATCTATACGTACCCTCAACACTTGAATGGAAAGAACGCAATGTGACAGTGGAGCAGACAACAAATTTTCCGAAGGAAGATAACAGCCGTCTGACGATTAAGGGTAGTGGAAAATTTGACGTCAATGTGCGCGTACCAGGCTGGGCTACCAGGGGGTTCTTCGTGAAAATTAACGGTAAAGAAGAAAAGTTCCAGGCTGAACCGGGTAGTTACCTGAAAATAAGCCGCAGATGGAAAGATGGCGATATCATCGAATTGAAAATGCCCTTCCAGTTTCACCTGGATCCCGTTATGGATCAGCAGAACATAGCCAGCCTGTTTTACGGCCCGATATTGCTGGCCGCGCAGGAACCCGAAGCAAGAAAAGAATGGCGTAAAGTAACCCTCGATGCTGAAGATATAGGCAGGTCGATCAAAGGTGATCCCCAGCAATTACAATTCACTATTGATGATGTGGTTTTTAAACCGTTTTATGAAACATACGGA
>JASLBT010000098.1 GCA_030146445.1 Segetibacter sp.
TCATCGACGGAACAGATGGCAATGGAACTACCATCACCCCCCTTCGTCGCCAACTCTCCAGGGATGCGCTACTCTGCCTTTTTACTACCGAAATAAGCCAGGTGGTGTTTCACCAGAAACCCGAAGTCATGCACTTTAGACTGGAAAAAGACAATGACCTTTTTAAAAAAGGGGCGGGGTGACGAGGGAATGGAAACCGGTACGCCATTGCCGGTAGAATGGCAGGCCGGGCCGTTGGCAAGGGTGATTGATATCGCCAAACTTGCCGCAACCCTGGGGAAAGCCGACAGACCATCACAATTTGCGATGAACATGATAGCAGGAGTTCCGCGAGTCGTTTTCAACATAGGTGTTTAAGCAATGTGCAGGTACCAATGAGTAAAGAATGGATAAAGCCTTTAGTCTTCAACATAAATCAGGTCTGCAATGATCAACCATCATAAACATTGCCCTGGCAACAACCTAACGACCCGACGGCCATCTGGCAAATAGCACCAATTCGCCTTTGGGCTGGTGCTTGTCGGTTTTTTGTCGATTTAAGTTGAATCTGCCTGTGTAAAGTTAAAAGGAGAAAATCGGAGGTGATGTTACAAATAGATGAAATTCCACCCCGTACCTGAAAACCCTTGTAAAACAAAGAAGGATTACATTGCTGTAATCCTAACTTCGGAGGTCCCGAGCGGATTCGAACCGCTGTACGAGCTTTTGCAGAGCTCTGCCTAGCCACTCGGCCACAGGACCTTTTAACCGGCTGCGAAAATAGGGCAAAACCGTTAAATCAAAAACTCAAAATTCCAAAAACGGTATCTTCACCCTGTAATCACCAACCAGCAAACGCCGCATGCAAAGAATTGCCGAAAGCGAACTTATCTTAAATGATCGCGGTGCGATATATCACCTCGACCTGCTGCCTGAGGAACTGGCAAACACCATTATCACGGTCGGTGATCCTAACCGGGTACAACAGGTGAGCAAACACTTTGACCGCATCGAACTCAAGCGATCTCACCGGGAATTCGTATCGGCTACGGGCATGTTGGGCAGGAAAAGAATAACGGTAATTTCAACGGGAATCGGGCCCGACAATATTGACATAGTTCTAAATGAACTGGATGCCCTCGCCAACATAGATTTCCTTAGCCGGACCGAAAAGTCAGTACCCAAACACCTGACCATAATCCGCATTGGTACCGCTGGCTCACTACAGGAGGATATCCCCGTAGACAGCGCAGTGGTTTCTACTCATGGGCTGGGAATGGACAACCTGATGAGTTTTTACCGTAGTGAAAACAATGAACTCGAGCAACAGATTCTTCAGCAATTTGTTGCTCATACCCAACTTAATGCAAACTTTTCACCACCATACATCAGTCCCGCAGGCACATCCCTGCTCAAGCATTTCGTTCCAGGCTTTCACCAGGGAATAACCGTAACCTGTCCCGGTTTTTACGGGCCCCAGGGGCGTGTTTTGCGTCTCGGCCTTACTAATCCGGAGCTCATAAATCATCTGACCAGTTTCCGCTTTGGTCAACACAGAATCACGAACTTCGAAATGGAGACCAGTGCGATTTATGGGCTGGGGAAACTGCTCGGGCATCAATGCCTTAGCCTGAGTGCCATCGTTGCGAACCGTGTACGCAAAACCTTTTCAAACGATGGTGGCAAGGCAGTAGAGCTACTGATTGAAAAATCTTTAAACCTTATTTCCGCAATACCATCATGAATATTCCATTTTATAAATACCAGGGTACCGGTAACGATTTCGTAGTTGTAGACAACAGGAAAAAAGCGTACGGCCTAACGAACGAGCAGGTGAATACTTTGTGCAACCGCCGTTTTGGGATCGGAGCTGATGGGCTAATGCTGCTGAACGAGGAACCTGGCTACGATTTCAAAATGGTTTACTACAATTCCGATGGAAAGGAAGGCTCGATGTGCGGCAATGGCGGCCGCTGTATGGTACAATTTGCTTATGACATTGGAATTAAAAAAGCTGAATATTATTTTGTCGCGTTCGATGGTCCGCATAAGGCATCCTTTGATGCACAAGGCTGGGTTAAACTGAAAATGAAGGACGTAACGAATACCCACAAACATGATGACGATTTTGTTCTCGACACCGGTTCCCCACACTATGTCAAACTTGTGAACGATGTAATGTCTTTTCCGGTTTTTGACCAGGGACGTTCAATCAGGAATAGCAAAGCATTTAAAACAACGGGCATAAACGTAAACTTCGTAGAGCAGGGCAACGATCGAATACTTGTTCGTACCTATGAGCGCGGTGTGGAAGATGAAACCCTGAGTTGTGGGACGGGGGTTACTGCAAGTGCCCTTATCACCGGAGCAAAAACTTCCGGCATCAACCATGTAAACGTAACTACACCCGGTGGAAACCTTGCGGTGCAATTTGAGATGATAAACGAACAACAGTTTGAAGATATCTGGTTGTGTGGTCCTGCTACGTTCGTATTCAGGGGCAATATAGATATCTAAAGCACAAATACACCAAACGGAACCCGCACAGGGGTGAATGCTTTATCCTGGTTTATCCTTGATGATAGCTGCTAGACACCCAAAAACAAATACATCCAACATCATGAAGACGATTGGCTTAATAGGCGGCATAACCTGGCATTCTACAATGGATTACTACCGGATGATTAACGAAATGGTAAACAAACAGGTGGGTGGGGTCGCGTCTGCTAAGCTTATCCTGCATTCGGTGAATTTTGCCGAGATAAAATCATTGACCGAAAGCAACCGGTGGGACCTGTTAGCAGAACTCATTACCGGTACAGCTTTAAGTCTGCAGGCTGCCGGCGCTCACTGTATTGTTATCTGTGCCAACACCATGCACAAAGTTGCAGATGAAGTGCAGCAGGCATTAGCTATCCCCGTCATCAACATTGCTACCGAAACCGCCCTTGAGATCAGGAAATCAAATCGTACGAAGGTGGCACTTCTTGGAACGAAATACGTGATGCAAATGGATTTCTACAAAGAAAAACTATCAGCAGCAGGCATAACAACCATTATTCCCGATGTAGCGGAAATTGCCTATGTGAATGGTGCGATTTATAACGAAATGGGCAAGGGCTTGTTTTTAGATGACACAAGGGAAAGATTTCTTGGGATAACATCGGACCTGGTCGCGAGGGAAGCCGAGGGGATCATACTCGGATGCACGGAAATCCCCATCCTGCTTAAAGACGCGGAATCTGCCGTTCCTATGTACGACACTGCGCTAATTCATGCTAAGGCAGCAGTGGCGTTTGCGCTGGGCTAAGGCACCACTCATCACGAAAAATTGAGTACAAAATTATCCTTTTCCCGGGCTTGTTGTTGCTCCTTCCATTCAACGGAAAATATTTGTTTGACCATCGCGAGTATCTGGTCAAACGTTTCGGGCTTTACGATATAACGGTTCGCCCCGTATTGGTAACATGCATCAGTGTGGGTCTTGATGTCGGAAGTAGAGAAAATTAACACTGGCAAGTCGCTGTAACGATTGTTCGCCCTGATCTCTTTCAAAGTCTCTACACCATCTTTATGGGGCATATTAAGATCGAGGAACACAAGATCAGGCAGGGGTTCCTTTTCAGAGGACAAAATCTTCATCAGGTCATTCCCATCCTGCGCCTTCGAGATAGTGACGGGAAGTCCCAACTGTTCAATGGCCTCATTAAACAGGTAAGCTTCGTCTGTATCATCATCTACAAAAAGAACGTGTATAGTTTTGTTTTCAGGTTTTTCCATCATCATACTGGCGGCGAATATTATCGCAAAGAAAAGATAAAATTTAGATTAATGAGGAGGAGTATTGAAGGTTCATAACGTTTTGTTGACATTGTGCATAAGCTGAGGAAAATATCTCGTTTAAACAGCATAATACGCAAGGGGTATGGTTGCCAACGAAATGTATTGTGTTACCGGGAAACATGCATACCATATCGAAAACCCCTAAATTGGTTTACGAACAGAAATAAACGTGCGTCTTTGATGTCGTTCATTTAAGCTGCCGCCCTATCCGTCGGGGAATAGAAGTTTGCCGTACAAGGGAGTGACACCCCCGTCCGAACCGGGTTCATCCGGGCGGGCGTCCGACCTACCGTGTAAACACATCTTTTTGAATTGATCTTTTGGATACCAGCATTGGTTTTTCATAGCATCATCGTTGCGTCGCAAGCACTTTATCGGCAAACCGATGGGCGTCTTCGGGCTTTCAACTCAAAGCTTATGTCAGTTCTCAAAGCGGTTTAATGCCAAAGTGTATTTGTGTGTACACGGCAGGGACGCACCGGGCGGGCAACGATGGTCAATAGCATTCCTACAGCTTGTCTCAAAAAAAATCTTCTAACGAAATGACCTCCAGGACGGGAGAATATGCCGCAATCAACGGTGCTAACGTTAAGCTCGCGTGTTTCAACTCCTTGCATTGTCAGCGGAAAAGGCCATAATTTTGGGATAGCAGCCGTGGTCACGGCTCAGCCACAATGGTCCATCAGTTTTAAACAGGGTGATTATACAAAAACTGAGCAACCACAATTGATGAGCAGCACTGCAAACACTTGATCATCTTGTTGGCGCACACCGAACATGGCTTTGTTAAACAGTAATAACAATGATTTCCCAGTCTACTATACAACAAATCACCAACCGCATCGACATCATAGAAGTGGTGGGCGAATATGTGAAGCTGAAGAAGAGGGGCGGGAACTATCTTGGCAACTGCCCATTCCACAACGAAAAGACGCCTTCATTTACTGTTTCACCAGCTAAGGAGATATACAAATGCTTTGGCTGTGGTAAAAGTGGAAACACAATAGGCTTCATCATGGAGCACGAAAAGTTCACTTATGTCGAAGCCTTAAAATGGTTAGCGGCCAGGTACAACATCGCGATTGAAGAAACGGAAGTTAGCCCTGAGATCAAACAACAGCAACAAACGTCGGACAGTTTATATGTTATCAACAGTTTTGCGCAACAACATTTTACCAAAAACCTTTTCGAGAACGAAGAAGGCAGAGACATCGGATTGAGTTATTTAAAACAACGCGGGTTCCGGGAGGAGATTATCCGAAAGTTCCAACTCGGTTATAACCTGGAGCAAAGAGATGATTTTACGAAGGCTGCGTTAGCACACCAGTTCAACCCCGACCTTTTGATTAAGACCGGGCTCGTAGTTTTACGAAACGAACATCCAGTTGATAACTACAGGGGACGCATCATTTTCCCCATACAAAATCCCACAGGCAAGATTACCGGATTCGGCGCACGCGTAATTAAGTCAACCGACAAAGCACCCAAGTATATTAATACACCCGAAAACGAGATCTATGTTAAGAGCAAGCTATTGTACGGAACATATTTCGCCCGGCAAGCCATCGACAAGCTCGATGAGTGCCTGCTTGTTGAAGGATATACAGACGTTGTCAGCCTTCACCAATCCGGAATCGAAAACGTTGTGGCAAGTGGGGGAACTTCGCTAACGGTAGATCAGCTAAGGTTAATCAGGAAGTACACCAGCAATCTCACTATTATTTATGACGGTGACAGTGCAGGTGTGAAAGCCGCGTTGCGCGGGCTGGATATGGCCATAGAGGAGAGCCTGAACGTGCGCCTGGTACTTATCCCCGACAACGAAGACCCCGACAGCTATGTAAATAAAGTAGGCGTGGCTGCATTCCGCAGCTTCATCGACGCAAACAAAAAAGACTTTATTCTCTTTCAACTTGAAGTAATGTTGAAAGATGCAGGAACCGACACGATTAAGAAGGCCGACGTTGTAAACCAGGTAGCAGAGACCTTAAGCAAAATCAACCGCCCGGAAGACTTTACCAAATTACAGGACTATATACGCCAGTGCTCAAGTATCCTGAAAATTGAAGAGGCAGGATTAACGAACCTTGTCAATAAACTTAAACGTGACAAGGTCACCAGGGAGGAAAAAAAGGGATCCTCTCCCACTCCGTTCGATGCTCCCCCGGTTAACCAGGCCGGGCCCGAGCCGGATATAAACGCACTGCTGAACAACGATGATGCACAGGAACGGAGTGTAATCAGGGTTCTGCTCGAATATGGGTTAAAGCAGTGGGACGAAGAAAGGACCATGGCAGAATACATTTTCGAAGAGCTACAGGAGTTCCATTTTGAAAACCCTGAAATGGAGAAGTTATATGAGATCTACCGTACCCAATACGAAGAGGGATTACAGCCAACTGCGAAAAGTCTTTTATACCACGAAGACGAAGAAGTAAGGAAGATTGTTGTCAATATCAACATTGTACCTTTCGAGCTTAGCTTGAACTGGGACAAAATCATGGAAGGTATGAACATCAATAATCGCGATGTCAGCCGCCAGGATGTATTGATGAGTGTAAATTATTTCAAACTGCGAAAACTAAAGAAGATGTTTGAGGAAAATCAGCGGGACATGGAGAAGACCGGATCGTTTGAAGAACAGATCAACCTGATGAAGATCCATAAGGTGTTGAAAGAAGAAGAACAGAAAATCACCAGCCAACTCGGCACGGTTATCCTGAAATAAAAATGCATTCACGGCAACGTAAATGCATTTTTATGAATTCGATGGTTAGCGGAACATCTACTTCTCAGATGGATTCTTTTTTCCTGCAAGTAACTTCTCAACAGTCGCTTCAAGTCTCCGGGCTTTTGTTTCTTCGCGTTTTGCGCCTTCAATCCAGGTTACATACTCTTTCTGATTGCTGATTGATAGTGCCTGGAACACTTCACGCGCATTTTTGTGCCTGCTAAAAATCTTTTCAAGATCAGTCGATGGAACGATGAGGTTCTTGTCGAAGTCGACACCTTTAATTCCAACTGATTTCACTTCTTCGCAATCGCTGATACGTGCTGTGAACTCCGCCGACTTTTTAAACCGGAATGCACTCCATACATGATCTAAAGGAACCTGTACTACGCCCTCAAAGCCATTAGCAGTAAGTACTTCCCAACTGCAGTCCCTGTTCAGGTCGCTGGAAATTTTACTGGTAGATTTTGGATAGGCGATCCAAAGCTTGGCTTCGGGTTGCAATGCGGGTAAAACTTCGGAGAGAATACCATTAAGCTGGTTAACATTAATGGCGAAGACGAGAGCAAAATCAATCCGTCTTGTGCGAAGCAGCGGTGTTACGTTTTTAGAATAAGACAGCTTCACAAACTGTTTTTCAATGGAAGATGGCAACCCTTGAATTAACAGATTTTTTTCATCTTTAAGTAGCAACTTGTCAAACAAACTTTCGTGCGACATACCTCAAACTTGTTTTAAGGGTTATCGAAAATAGGAATGCAAAAGTAAAAAAATTAAGTCGCACTAAAAAATAAGTCTCCCTTTATCGGGAGACTTTATCATATAACTCTTTAAAGCAATATTACTTACCCATCGGCCGGTAGTACTTCAATGCTTCGGGCATCTGCTGCTGTAGCTTTGCGATACGGTTTTGTTCACTTGGGTGCGTGCTCAAAAATTCCGGCGGCTTCGACCCGTTAGACATTGCTTCCATTCTCTGCCATAAAGGGATTGCCTCACGTGGATTGTACCCTGCAAGGGCAGCGTAGATGAGACCAAGCTTATCCGCTTCAAGCTCCTGGCTTCTGCTGTGTGGCAGCATCACGCCTACCTGGCTTCCTATACCATAAGCCTGCATAAAAAGATTTTGTGTTTCGGCCGGTTTGCTTGACAATGCGACTGTTAGCGCGGCGCCGCCCAGTTGCTGTAGCAAGCCCTGGCTCATGCGTTCACTACCATGTTTTGCAATGGCGTGCGCAACCTCGTGACCAACCACGACAGCAAGCGCAGCTTCGTTTTGTGTTACCGGTAGTAAACCCGTGTACACCACAATTTTCCCGCCCGGCATACACCATGCATTCACATCTTTACTATCTACAAGGTTGTATTC
>JASLBT010000441.1 GCA_030146445.1 Segetibacter sp.
AAGCAAGCTACCAGGTTTCAGGCAACTGGAATGTAAGCGGAAATGTAAGCTATACTTTTGGCCAGAGTCTCAGCAACAACGAACCCCTCCGGCGTATTCCACCCATGCATGGACAATTGATGAGTACTTACAACACTTCAAAGCTGTTCCTCTCGGCAGAACTGTTGTATGCAAGAAAGCAAGACCGGTTGGCACAGGGGGATAAAGACGATAACCGGATACCATTCGGAGGAACTCCGGGGTGGGAAGTGATTAACCTGTACGGCAGTTACCTTGTAGGCGAGGTAAAGTTCAGGTTAGGAGCACTCAACCTTTTTAATGTTGATTATCGCACCCATGGCTCGGGCATCAACGGGGTAGGAAGAAGTGCCTGGTTTTCGGTGGAGGTGCAATTCTGATCACTGTAGGTTACCGACTGCCTGTTCGAGGATCACATTCGGTGACCGGATACATAAATCATTATTCTTACAATCTTTACTCTAATCGGAAGTCGCAATTACATATGTAATCGGGTGTCCTGCTTCTTCAGATTCATGATACTTGCCGGTGTGCCGCTTCAAGGCCTGGTGATCCGTAGGCTGATGGGGGCTTGGAAGTAGAGGGCATAACACTAAGTATAAGAAGGTGCCACAACCGCGGCGGTCTCTGCTAAGTCGCCCTCCCCGGAAATGTTCGGCCACTGTTGTTTGAAGTCGACGTCTTCCTCCTGGTCCAGGCACCAAAAAGCAGGTGGACACTAAAGCCAATGATCATTCCAAACAATGCGCCCGCGGTGATGTCGAGCGGGTAGTGCTTTCCCACATATATTTGCGCATAACAAATAATTGCGGCCCAAAGCCACAGGAAATGCCACCTTCGTCCGGATATCAGCTCAATGGTGGTAAACCAAAAACACGCTAAGCCAAAATGATTTGATGCATGAGATGAGGGAAACCCAAACTTCCCTCCACAGTTAAGAATACCGCGCATCACACTTCGTAGATTTTCATCATAACACGGGCGGGGCCTGTCGAAAATTGGCTTAAAAATCGAAGCCGAGCCAAAATCGGTGATGGCGACGGTTAGCAATGAGAACAGGATAAAAGGAACGGTGAACTTCCGTTGTTTTCTAATCATCCACACAAGCAGGAATACATAAAAGGGTATCCAGGCTTCTGGCTTTCTCAGTAACAACATGATTGGATCGAGGTAGGTAGAGGAAGCCTTAGAATGTATAAGAATAAACAATTGCTGATCAGCCTGGTCAAGAAATTCGATGAGCCCCATAAAGTGATTTATATGCCTGTTGAATCAAACTTCCGTCCAAACTGCAGTGGTTTGCCTGGACGTCGGAAGAGAATGAATTTATACGTTGCTACATCTTTGGAGTAACAGCGTCCGGCTAAGCTACGGTACTACTTTAAATTATCGAATTAGGATTTTGTTTCCGGTGGAAAGTAGCAGCTCAAATTAATTTCCCAACAAATTTATCCCAACCCCGTCGGAGGAAAGCTGTATACAGGCTGCAGCCCCTGAGGTTCCTTTTTCTTCAAATGCTCATTTCATAAAACGCGAACAGCAGCCTGACCGGCTGCTGTTTCGACGTGCTTGTATCTGGTTATTGAACGAAATAGGTAATTACACATGAAAGAATGATTATTGCATCTGCCGTCCAGGCGAAAAACAATGCGGGCAATGTTATTTTCATTGGCTGTGCAGCTAATGTTATGGCAAGGACAGGGGTGTTAAGTGCGCAGGTAAGGATCCATAAGTTGAAGTTATTAGCGCCAAACATCAGGATCACGAAAAGTGTACCTGGAACCGCAACACCGATTAAACCAAAGAAAGTAAGCCCCAACCACAGGAACCGGTTGTCTTCCTGCTGCTCACACCAGGAGAGAAAATGGGTAAATATATTTTTTCCGGAATGATTAACTACTGAATGATTAATGACGTTGGTGACCTTCGGGTTGATGATTGCTTGTGACATAGTGTGTTGTTTTTGATGACACAAATCTCAGCAATACTTCATCCCCCCATGATGACCATCGTGATGCGCCGACATGATTGTCGTCATATTCAATCATATCTCATTAATGTTAAATACCGCGGACAGTAACAAAAAGGTCGCCCGGGTCATTAATCATTGTCGTTGACCTAAGTAACCACGACCTGACGTTGCAAAGGACGAAAACAGGCTACGTTTTTATTCGGGTATGCACCATGATCGCCCGATGTCTGTGATCAAGGCATACCAATTAATTTCTCCTTAATGCGCAGTTGTCAGCGCTAAATTCTTATCGCTAAAAGGTGGCGATTGAACCTTATACAGTATTTTTATAGTGCAACCAAACAAACAACACCGTTGGTAAATGTTGCTGCCGTTAAACCCGGCTTTGTTCATTTTTGGTGTCATTGAACGTTTAAAAACAGGTGCAACAACCGTCCAGTAATGGCCCATTCCTTCCAAGGCTGCCCTCCACCGCTGGACTGACACAAACTAAAACCAACTTACGACCTGGTCTTGCAACAATATTTAGTGCACCGACATCAAAGTGATTATGAGAAAAACGCTACCCCTAACTATTTTCCTGTTCGTGTACTGCTGTTTTTCTGACGCACAACTACGTGCGCAGGTTTGTGAGTGGCGAATCTCTAATCCGACTTATAGCAGCGTCGATCCGGACGGCGCGGGCCCCGCGAAAGGATCGGCCACCTTTACCGTACAAATCCATGCTCTTACCGGCACCGTAAACGACGTTAACACGATCTCGATGGGGTGGAGTTATCAATCGGCTAACGCCATGATACCCGGCAACCCTGGCTGCACCGTAGTTAGTAATCCTGCAAATGTTGCCGTTTCTCCCGCTTTCGCCGGCGCCGGGTTTACATTTACGACCGTTAACCAGTGCGGCACCTTTAGCCAAACAGCTGGTGGTGAAACATTCGACAAGAGAGCAGTGGGCACAATGGATGGCACCTCCATCAACCTTACCGTCAGCTGGGTCGACGTGTTTACCGTAACGCTCTGGACAGTTGGGACAAGCGCACCGGAAGGCGGCTATGTAACCATCAACTCCGGCGCGGGAGGAACACCGGGGCCTTTTCCCACGTATGCCGTTGCGAATGTCAATGCGAATGAATCTATCGTTAATTCGCTTTCTTATGGTAAACCGGTGCCTTTAGGCTCAGCATCAGTTCCTGTTACCCTTGCGAAATTTGAAGCGAGTTGTTTGCCTACCGGTGCCATGTTAAAGTGGCAAACACTGAGCGAAGAAAACAGCGACCGTTTCGACGTAGAACGAAGTAATGACGGAAACAACTGGCAGGTAATTGCAACCCGGAAAGCCGCAGGCTCCGGCTCTTCTGCAACGCACTACGAAGTTGTTGATGCAAGACCACCTGCGGCAGCTTATTACCGCTTACGACTGGTAGATAAAGACGGAAAGTTCAGCTACTCCGAAGTGGCAAAAATTAGTTGTGACATCAAAGTACCGCTGCTGTTGGTGTACCCCGTTCCGGCAACCGACGTCGTCAACATTACGCTTGCCCTTGAACAAAGCAGCAAGGTCACGTTTAGAATACTCGATGTTGCAGGAAAGTTATATAGTTTAACGAGCCGCGACTTACTACAAGGGGACAATCAAATTCAATTGAATGTTTCAGGGTTTAGCGCAGGTCAATACATATTAAGTGTTCAGGACGGCGACCAGTTCTATACTGAAAAGCTGATCGTCAAATAGAACCAACGGAATGTTTTAAAGATGCTTTACCCGGCAATTACCTCATACAAGGCCCGCAGTTTGCGGGCTTTTTTTTGACGATTACAACGAATTTTCGAAGCCCGAACCTCAACACTGTTGAGCATGTCGACACGACGTCGTTTAGGTAAGCTTCCAGGCTCGGTACCTGCAGCACGCTCGAAAGTGTCGTTCGAAACCGCCACCGCCCACACCGGTTAGCTAGCCTCCAGCTGGAAACGGCTTTATTCTTATTTGTAAGTAATTTGAACGGTAAATAGCGAATAGATGAATATCGCAACGGCTTTCTCCGGGCATTAACAACAGTAACAATTATTTTCCTGGCCAATCGCCTGCCGGTATCTGGTCAACCCAGCCCGACGGCAGGATTCAATTACGGGAACAAAGACCGCCGGAGCTTTTCCCATTGTTGCCGCCAAAGCTGCTGTGCCGGTATATTGCGATACCGCAGCTGCCGTTGTAGTTAAGATTGCTGCGAGAGCATTTATAGCCGACATCGGGACAGGTGTCAGGTATTTTGCCGTGGTATCATCAACTTCGCCATGTGAGTGTTAAATAGATGAAGGCTGTATACGTGATGTGTTCTCCCATCCCGCGTTAACCAATCAACCTACCGGCTAGACAAATAGAAGTGCGCCGGAATAAAAAGCCGGGGTCTCTTCGCTATGGCCTAAACCGCCTAAGATGACCCCGGCGTGATTACCGTTCGTCATCAGCAAACGCAACACCTACATACCCGAATACCTCAAACCTCGATTCGCTAATTGGTAATCCGCCAATCCGTAATCCTACCGAATAGCGATAGCCGTATACATTACCGCCTTGTTGTATTTAGCAAGAATTTTTGTGTCTCCGGTTTCTACATCTATGCTAAACAAGGTCGACTTTTTATTGACTTCATAAAGCGCAAGACCGATATCGCTGGTAACATTGGCGCTTCTCGGAGCAATATCAAAGCCACCATCGCCAGTTATCTTCAATTTTACCTCCAGAGGATCGATAAGGGTGCCATTATTTGGGGGATCTATTTCGAATAGTTGTTTGCTGGAAATATCCAGGGCATACAGTTCGGTTCCGGTACCCGGGTCCCGATCATTGTTGTCGTAAGCAACAGCATTTACCGATGCGGGTTGTGGATTGATACTGCCATCAACTATGGTAACCCCATTTGTTGGATTTACGCGAAGGTTCTGACCGGTGTTGCTAACGATCCGGATTCTGTCGACTGCGGGATTAAAATCAACGCCGAACGAGGTTCCGGAAAGCGATAGCGGAACCGCTGTCGTGCTGCCCATTGGAATGGTGGTTAACGCGGCAATAAATTTTGCATTTCCAGTGGAAGGATCAATAACATAGATACGGCTCTTACTGCCGAGTGCAAAAAGCTCTCCTGTTGCAGGACGAAAATCAATGCCCACAATCTGTTCCCCGGATTGTAAACCGGTGATCATCACAGAACCAATCACTCTTTCCGGATCGGATGTGGAATACTGGTCGAGCGTGTTGCCTGCCAATGCGTAGAAGGTTATGCCATCGATCTCTCCTTTGCTGCTCTTAATTGTAGAGGACATTTGATCATTAGCCGAGGTGTTTTTCCCGACGGTGTTTACATTTTTTTGGCAAGCCGTAAAGGCAATTGAAAGCACGACTAATGCCCCAAGTCGTACAGGGTGAAGGATTGTTCTCATAAATGGTTTTTTTATTGTAAAAAAGGTGGATGTCCCGTACGTACGCGTGAAGTGTTGCAAAAGATTTAGCACGATCAAATTATTATATGCCGTTCACTTTGTGCTCTTCCGCGTTTCCGCCGTCGGTTGCGTCGCTTTAAGCCCAGTTCACAAAGACTTCGCATAACAAATTCGCCAATCCGCAATTCGACAATCCGCAATACAACAGCACAATGCTTAACGTATGTAGAGTTTATGCAACAGGTAAAAAAACGCAGGTTGCGCTACTCTGGAATTTTACAACGACTTGAAATGGGGTGCATAAAATGACGCTTGCGGGTAATTTGCTGGCAGCCAACATATTGAAATATTCGTTGATGTCATCCTGTTTCGTTGAACACGGCATCTATGCTTTGCGGCTCGTTCGCCGGTGAATGTGCAAAAAAACGGTATGGTTATTTTGCATTCTATGTTTCAAACAAAATGTATTTTATGGAAAAGATGAAAGATTTAAAAGCGTTGTTACAGCACGACGTGCAGATGATATATTCAGCCGAAAAACAACTCGTAGAAGCGATGCCTGCAATGGCTGCGCGGGCAACCAATCCAGCATTAAAACAGGCGCTTGAAGAGCATCTGCGCGTTACGGAAAACCAACTGCGCCGTATAGAACAGGTGCGCGATATGATCGGTGCAGAGCCTGAGTCGGTGACTAAATATTCCGGTTTTCTTGCCACCATAATGGGTGGTACCAAATGCAAAGGCATGGAAGGTTTGATTGAGGAAGGGCAGAAAGTAATGGCTGAAAATCTTGAAGACGAAGTAATGGATGCCGCTATTATTGCAGGCAACCAGAAAATTGAACATTTCGAAATTGCAAGCTATGGCACTGCCCGTACTTATGCTGAGCAGTTGGGACTAACCGAAGCTGCACGATTGCTGCAGCAAACGTTAGACGAAGAGTATAGGGCAGATGAAATGCTGACCACCCTTGCTGTTACAACTGTTAACCTGCAGGCGGAATTGAATTCCTGAGCAAGTTTTTGTGTAAGGAAAGCTGCATAAAAGAGCAGCATTTTAAACCATTCTCAAGCAGGATGGTTTTTTTGTTCAAACGAGTTGAGAAAGTGCAGTTGTCCGGCAGCCAGTTCCTGAACTTCCATATGATCTAAATCAGGTTGATGATTGCAAACGCATACATGCTATACGCTTTCCCACGGCAAATCTTT
>JASLBT010000088.1 GCA_030146445.1 Segetibacter sp.
CTCCTTACCTCTTTTCATAAAATGCCAAAGTCGGCTGGGAGCAATAGTTAACATATATCTCCCTCGCTATTGACTTAAAAATTAAATTCGCCTCATGCAGGTTATACATCATTGTATTTCACCGTGATCAATTTGTAAAAACAGGGAAACTGCTTAAATCATTTCAACGGTTAACTTAACTACTATGGGCGCACCCCGACATCTGTCTGTAAGAGAAATCAAAGAAACCGATATTGATAAGATCAGTAACTACTGGCTGGACGCGGATTCGGAGTTTTTGCAAAGTCTTGGCGTGGACCTGGATAAACTTCCTTCGAGGGAAGAATGGAGAAAAATGCTTACTGAACAAGTTGAGCAGCCTTACCACTTAAAACAATCCTATTGCCTGATTTGGATGGTTGACGACGTACCCGTTGGACATTGTAACGTGAACAAGATTGTTTTTGGTGAGGAGGCCTATATGCATTTACACTTGTGGAATGACACTGATCGGAGGAGCGGTTTCGGAGCAACTTTCATCAAGATGAGTTTACCTCATTTTTTCAGAAATCTACAATTACAAAGATTATACTGTGAGCCATATTCCCTGAATCCTGCACCCAATAAGACACTTGCGAAATTAGGCTTTGGATTTGTTAAACAATATACCACCACTCCGGGGTATATTAATTTTCACCAACCTGTGTCACTATGGGAACTAACTTATAACGAATTTCAACACCTGCTGTAGTGTTCCTTTTTTATCTAAATGCTTCAGCTTTGTTCGGGGTTGATGACAAACGGGATCAACAGGGGAGAGGATGCTTAAGCGGGGAAGTTTGAGCCACCATGATGTCGTTGCGTGTTGTTCATCTAAAGCCAGCCCGTTCTACGTTTTCGCTGGCCACAATTGCTAGGTCCGGTTCTGCATTTTCCCGTTCTTCTCCGTTGTGCGATGTTTTTCATTGTTCAGGTGACGGCGAGCCAACCGGGAAACCTTTTCAACCGACCTGTCTTCAGCGCAACTGGCCGGGTCAGGATTTTCCCTGTTCATGGATTTGGTATTTCGGTGAAAATAGATGGTAAATCCAACAACAGCCCTTAAGGCTTTACCAACATTTACGCTGATCTTCATTTGGCTTTCAATATTCTGTTACTTTCGCGCCATGTTTTCAGCGGTACAACTTGGCATAAAATACCTCAGGTATTATATCACCGCCTCAAATGGAAAAGGACATGGGGTCCATTCTCCTTTTGTGTTTAGCTTCATACAAAAAGTTTTAAATGATCATACGAGCTATCCTGAATACAGCCAGATAGAGATGGTACGAAGAAAACTATTGCAGGATCCGACAATGATCAACGTTGACGATTTCGGTGCCGGTAGTGTGGTCGCGAAAACAAAGTCAAGAAGTGTCGCGGTTATTGCCGGATCTTCTCTGAAACCGTCAAAGTTCAGTCAGCTACTTTTTAGGATGGTCAAACACTTTCAACCCCGTACCGTTTTCGAACTAGGTACATCTTTAGGGATAACGACTTCGTACCTGGCTGCTGGCGGTACGGCAACGGTGGTCACATTCGAGGGAGCAACTGAAATCGCACGCATTGCAAAGCAAACCCTGGCAACCTCCGGGTTGAATGATGTGCAAATCATTGAGGGGAACTTAGATGATACATTGGTTCCCGCAGTTGAAAAGCTTCAATCACTTGACTTCGCTTTCATAGATGGTAACCATCGTA
Source organism: Segetibacter sp. (assembly GCA_030146445.1). Classification (GTDB taxonomy): domain Bacteria; phylum Bacteroidota; class Bacteroidia; order Chitinophagales; family Chitinophagaceae; genus Segetibacter. The sequence continues at coordinate 1,720 of JASLBT010000088.1, forward strand.
AAGAACCCACGATCCGATACTTTCATCAAATGATGTTAAAGGCTGATGAAAGCTCCGTTTTTGTCTTCGACGATATTCACTGGAGTGAAGAAATGGAGTCCGCATGGGAGGAAATAAAAAACGATCCTCGCGTAACGCTAACCATAGATCTCTTTTTCATCGGGATTGTTTTCTTTCGAAAAGAACAAAAGGCCCGTCAACATTTTTCTATACGGTTTTAGCGCTCTTCCGTTTGCTGGCGCAGCGCTGGAGAAGCAATAGAATATGCATCTTAACCTCCCAGCCCGGTCGTTCCGGCAGGTTGATTTCTTTTTGCCATTTGTTTAAAAGCCAATAATTTCACGCACCTCAACCTTGGAGATATGACCATAGGTATACTCAAAGAACCTTCAGACGATCACAGGGTTTCACTATTACCTGAACAGGCAGAAGCACTGATAAAAAAACATGTTAATGTATTATTAGAAACGTCAGCCGGCGACAATGCCTTTGCTACTGACCAGGCATACACCTCAAAAGGAGTACGCGTTGCTGAGCGAAACGAAGTACTTGCTGCCTCTGACGTCGTGCTCAGCATACAACTAATTCCAGCTGCTGATATATTGCTCTTGAAAAACGGTGCTGTTATCCTCGGGATATATCAGCCTCTGATAAACACGAATACCATACGCGAGTGGTCGCAAAAAGGTTTTACGACATTTAGTATGGACATGATCCCGCGCACTACCCGTGCGCAAAGCATGGATGTGCTGAGCAGCCAGGCTAACATTGCAGGCTATCGGGCGGTGATACTTGCAGCCGGAAAATTTCCCAGGTATTTTCCAATGTTTATGACTGCTGCCGGAAGTATCGCCCCGGCTAAAGTGCTTATCCTGGGAGCCGGAGTTGCTGGTTTGCAGGCGATCGCCACTGCACGACGCCTGGGTGCGGTTGTGGAGGTGTTTGATACAAGGCCCGCAGTGAAAGAGGAAGTGATGAGCCTTGGAGCAAAGTTCGTTGAAGTTGAAGGGGCAGCAGATGCCTCAACTGCCGGCGGCTATGCAGTAGATCAATCCGAAGAATACAAGCAAAAGCAACAGCAAAGAATCGCTGAAGCCATAGCCAAAGCCGATGTGGTGATCACCACTGCGCAGATACCCGGCAAGAGGGCACCTGTACTGATTACGGAAGCCATGTTAAACAGCATGCGCAATGGTTCACTGATTATGGACCTTGCAGCTGCAACGGGTGGCAATACCCCTTTTACCCGGAACAATGAAACGGTCGTACACAACAACGTTACTATCGTTGGCAACAGCAACCTTGCTGCCGGAATGCCATCCGACGCAAGCAAGCTTTACGGCAAAAACATCCTGAATTTTTTGAACCTGATGATCGATAAGGAAGGCACCTGGAACCTGAACTGGGCGGATGACCTGGTAAAAGGTACGTGCATCACCTTCAACGGCGAACTGGTTAATGAAAGAGTAAAACAGCTGGTTTAGCTAAGTTGACCAGGAAAAGTATCCGGCCCGTTTGCAGGCTGGCTTCTTCAGCATATTATCACAGTTACCTTAAAACATTTTTTATGCAGGAAATTATCGACTGGATCGCTTCCAATCATCAAACCATATATATTGTAATACTCATGATTTTCGTGGGTATCGAGGTGATAGGCCGGGTACCCAGTGTTTTGCATACGCCGTTGATGAGTGGCGCAAATGCGATCCATGGAGTCGTTATCATTGGGGCAATTATCGTCATGGGTAAGGCTGAGCCCCAGAATTATCTTGCCCTTATCCTCGGTTTTTTAGCAGTTGTATTGGGAACCTTAAACGTGGTAGGCGGTTTTGTTGTTACCGACAGGATGCTGGAAATGTTTAAATCAAGGAAAAAATCATAATCACGATATACGTTAACCGAGACCAACCACATGAACCTACTTCTCCTGATTTACCTTATCTCTTCTGTTACTTTTATTGTTGGTTTAAAAATGCTTTCTCATCCGGATACTGCCCGCAGGGGAAACCTGATTGCGGCAGCAGGCATGGCATTGGCGATTGCAGGAACCATCTTTTTATATGAAGAAGACGGTGCGAAACTCGGGAACTATGGTTGGATCTTTGGCGGGCTTGTGCTGGGCACCATCGTTGGTACCCTGGCTGCAAAAAGGGTAAAGATGACTGCCATGCCCGAAATGGTAAGTTTGTTCAATGGAATGGGCGGGGCTTGCGCTGCACTTATCTCCATAGTAGAATTTAACCATCATTTTGCTCATGCCGGGTACATTGTTTCGGGTGTAGGCACCTTGTTATTGATCATCGTGATCGGCCTGATCATAGGCTCTGTCTCATTTGCCGGATCGATGGTGGCATGGGGCAAGCTGAATGGCAGCATTAAAGATTATTCTTTTAAGGGACAGCAGTTTGTGAGCTTGCTCATGTTGCTCGTGATTGCTGGCCTAAGCGCTTATATCATTATTGCGGTGCCGGATAATATTTTTGTTTTCTTCTACGCTATCCTTGCACTTTCATTGGTATATGGAGTATTTTTTGTGCTCCCGATAGGTGGCGCCGATATGCCTGTGGTAATCTCATTGCTGAATTCATTCACCGGGGTTGCTGCTGCCTGTGGTGGTTTCTTGTACAACAACCAGGTTATGCTCACGGGGGGTATCCTCGTGGGCGCAGCCGGAACCCTGCTTACCATCCTCATGTGCAAGGCGATGAACCGTAGCCTGCTCAACGTATTGCTGGGATCATTTGGCGGCGGCGGTACAGCTGGCACAAATACCGACTCAGTTGGCGGTCATACAAAAGAGATATCCCTCACAGATGCCGCTGTGGTTATGAGCTACGCCGATAAAGTAATGATCGTGCCCGGTTATGGATTAGCGGTGGCACAGGCTCAACACGTCTGCCATGAACTGGAGAAATTACTTGAAGATAAAGGGGTAACTGTAAAGTATGCCATACATCCGGTAGCTGGCCGTATGCCCGGGCACATGAATGTATTGCTTGCCGAGGCCGACGTAAACTATGAAAGCCTGATCGAAATGGATGAGGCAAACGACGAGTTCTCTACAACCGATGTTGTACTGGTGCTCGGGGCGAACGATGTGGTGAACCCCGCAGCAAAGACAGATCCGGCCTCGCCTATTTATGGCATGCCTATACTTGAAGTTGAACAGTCGAAACTCGTGATCGTAAACAAAAGAAGTATGAAACCAGGCTATGCCGGTATTGAAAACATGTTGTTCTACCAACCCAAAACATCAATGTTGTTTGGCGACGCAAAAAGCGTATTGCAGAAATTGGTCGCAGAGATAAAAGCGTTGTAGCTGGTGGCAGCTATTTAACCGGCTGTTCCAGCTTAGCTACCGGCGATTCATTGGAGGCCTGCTATAGTACTGGTGTTTTCGCAACGGCTCAGCAGTTTACCACAACGTTCGACGTAGCCTGCAATTATATTTGGCACCCATGTATCCATTTTTGTAGTAGGTCATCGTATGTTGGCTGATAAAGCTTTTTCGCAAGTAGCGCCTGCACAGTAACTCCCGGGTACAAGCAGGGCTTCCTGCCGTGTATACATCTCCGCTATTCCCTGATTACGGATCGACTAAGTTGTTAGCACATCTTATTTTACGGGAGCAAGCGCCTAGGATTGAAGCGCCTACCCCGCGGAAGGCCCGCCCGGATGCCCGGTCAGACGGGCATTGCAGTATAGCCTGTGGCGGAGTAATAGCGCCCGCCCGGATGACCAGTCGGACAGGAAAAGACCGACGCTTTGCGCAGCCATGCCTCGAGCCTGGCAAGCATTGGGGGCGCCCAAAAAACTTCACCTAATTTAAACAAGTGCGTACACGGTAGCG
>JASLBT010000101.1 GCA_030146445.1 Segetibacter sp.
CGCCAATACTGCCGAAACCACATTGCGCAACGACATCAACACGATCTGGAACAGGGTGGAATGGAACTGGTTTAGAAAGAACAACGAGAATGTACTTTATTGGCATTGGAGTCCGTCTTTCGCATGGGACATAAACCTAAAGATCAAAGGCTGGAACGAATGCCTGGTCGCTTATGTTCTGGCAGCTTCGTCGCCTACCAGCGCCATACCAAAGGCGGTGTACGACGAAGGCTGGGCGGCTAACGGATCCATACGCAACAATAACCGCTATTATGGTCTTGAACTGCCGCTGGGACCTGATAGAGGAGGTCCCCTGTTTTTTGAACACTATTCATTTCTGGGTATCAATCCCTTCGGGCTGGCAGACCAATACGCGAACTACCAAACACAGGTTATTAACCATACCAAAATAAACTACGAGTATTGCAAGGCAAACCCGAAAGCACATTATGGATATAGCGCTTCCTGCTGGGGGTTAACGGCAAGCGACATTCCGAATGGTTATACAGCAAGCTCCCCAAACAATGATGTTGGTGTAATCGCACCTACAGCTGCTTTATCTTCCATGCCGTATACACCCGCAGAATCAATGGAAGCACTAAAATTCTTTTACTATAAGCTGGGCGACAAAGCCTGGAAAGAATATGGCTTTGTTGATGCATTTTCATTGAAAGACGGTTGGTTTGCCACTTCATTCCTTGCAATAGACCAGGCGCCAATTGTCGTCATGATCGAAAACCATAGAAGTCAGCTGTTGTGGAACTTGTTTACAAGCTGCCCGGAAGTAAAGAATGGGATGAAGTCGCTTGGTTTTAGCGCACCCTATTTGTAGTAATTGGTTACCGATAATACCAGTTGTCAAATGCAGAATCATTGGTGTTTAACTGCGAGGTGATGTGCGGTCCCTCATAGAAGATTGGCAGGCGGAATCATTATGCACTTTAGTTCTCCCGTTTCTTTATGCAATTGTCTATTATGAAAAGATTAGTTCACATCTGCCATCGCGTTCACTTTGCAGCTATCCTGTTATTAACGGTAATGTTCAGCAGTTGCAAAGCCCGGCAAATTCCAGCAAATACAAACGAAATACCTGCGGAATACCGCCAGATATTCGACACGGTTCAAAGGGCAACGTTCAATTACTTCTGGGATGGTGCAGAACCCGTAAGTGGGCTTGCAAGAGAGCGTATTCATATGGATGGAGAATACCCGCAAAATGATCAAAACATCGTTACAATTGGCGGCGGCGGATTTGGCGTGATGGCAATTCTTATCGGGATAGAACGTAAATATATCAGCCGGGCAGCAGGCTTTGAACGCATGCAAAAGATTGTTGGTTTCCTGGAGAAGGCCGACCGGTTTCATGGCGTTTGGCCGCATTGGTTAAATGGAGAAACCGGTAAAGTAAAGCCGTTTTCACGAAAGGACGACGGGGGCGACCTTGTTGAAAGTTCGTTTATGCTGGAAGGCTTGCTGGCTGCACGGCAGTATTTTCGCCAGGGGAGCAGTGCAGAGAAGGCCCTTGCGGAAAGAATTGACACACTTTGGAAAGCGGTTGATTTTACCTGGTACAGGAATGGAAAAAACGTACTCTATTGGCATTGGTCGCCGAACTACGGATGGGATATGAATTTCCCGGTGACGGGCTATAACGAATGCCTCGTGATGTATGTGCTTGCTGCGTCTTCTCCTACGTTTCCGGTGCCCGCTGAAGTATATCACGAGGGTTGGGCAAAAAATGGAGAAATCAATGACACCACTACACAATTCGGACACACACTACACCTGTCGCACAATGGTAGCAAGGAATATGGTGGGCCACTTTTCTGGGCTCACTACTCTTACGTCGGATTGGATCCCCGCGGACTAAAAGACCGTTATGCAAACTATTGGGAGCACAATACTAATCATACCCTCATCAATTACGACTGGTGTGTACAGAACCCGAAAAAGTTCAAAGGTTATGGACCGAACAGTTGGGGGCTTACCGCCAGCTATTCGGTAAAAGGTTATGCGGGCCATGCACCCGGAATGAACAGAGATATTGGGGTGATTTCGCCTACTGCTGCCCTCTCGTCAATACCATATACACCGAAACAATCTATGCTTGCCATGAAGCACTGGTACAACGATTACAATGGTAAGCTTTTCGGCAAATACGGCTTTTATGATGCCTTTAGTGAAACAGCCAATTGGTACCCGCAACGTTACCTGGCGATAGACCAGGGGCCTATTGTTGTGATGATGGAAAATTATCGGAGCGGGCTGATATGGGACTTATTCATGAGTTGCCCGGAAATTAAAACAGGGCTGAAGAAATTGGGGTTTGTTACCAATGGGCGATGAAGAATTATGTTGAATGTTGTATGAGAAATGGTGAATGGAGAGAGTAGTTAAGAGTTATGAATTCGGTGTTATGAGTGGCTTATCATATGTTGATTGTTGTATGATAAATGTTGAATGGAGTGAGTAGTTAAGAGCTATAAATTAGAGTTATGAGGGGCTTATTGTATGTTGAATGTTGTATGATAAATGTTGAATGGAGCGAGTGGTTAAGAGTTATGAATTCAGAGTTATGAGTGGCTTATCGTATGTTGAATGTTGTATGATAAATGTTAAATGGAGCGAGTAGTTAAGCGTTGTGGGCTGAGTATTAGAAATGGTTTGGAGTTAGTAATCAACCCTGACGGGGTTGAATGTGAATAGCCCCGGATGCAATCCGGGGAAAGAAACACGCCCGGCTGTGTTGCGCAATGATCGTCATAATCGCAATACAATCCGATGCACAAATAACAAAAAGATGAACGGATTGCGACGCCCGTCCGACGGGCGCAGCGGGCGGGCAACGATGTCGCCACAAGGCGATGTCGCTGGTACCAAAAATTGTTGATGTCATTTGAAACTATAGTCGTATGAAAGAGGTACAGTCATTTATGATCGCATTATGTGGTTTGTTGACCACTGCCGCCTCCTTTGCGCAATCCACGCAAATGCGCACCTATTGCAACCCGCTGAACCTCGACTATACCTACATGGTCTATAATTCATACAACGACCTTTCTTATCGCTCAGGCGCTGATCCCGCCGTAGTTAAATTCAGGAATGAATACTACATGTTCGTCACCAGGTCGATGGGATACTGGCATTCAACCGACCTTTTGAACTGGACCTTTATTACGCCGGAAAAATGGTACTTCCAGGGTTCAAACGCCCCTGCCGCCCACAACTACAAAGACTCGGTTTTATACGTTGCCGGTGATCCTTCAGGTAACATGAGTATTCTTTACACCGATAACCCGAAGAAGGGCGATTGGAAAGCAGTACCGGGCATCCTGAGCGACCTGCAGGACCCCGACCTTTTTATTGACGATGACGGCCAGGCTTATATGTTCTGGGGGTCATCAAATGTGTACCCGATCAGGGCACGAAAACTCGACAAAAATAATCGCTTTAAACCAGCTGAAAAAGTCACGGAACTGTTTAAGCTCGATGGAAAAAAACATGGCTGGGAACGTTTTGGAGAGGATCATCGTGACACTGTACTTGCAGGTTATATGGAAGGCGCATGGCTAACGAAATTCAATAATAAATATTATATGCAATATGCCGCGCCGGGCACTGAGTTCAATGTTTACGGCGACGGCGTATACATCAGCGATGCTCCGCTTGGACCGTACCGGTATGCACCTAATAACCCGGTCTTTTATAAACCTGGCGGGTTTGCAAACGGCGCAGGCCATGGCAGTACCGTAATGGGTCCTGCGAATAAATACTGGCACTTTGCATCGATGGCGGTGTCGGTAAATGTAAACTGGGAGCGACGGATTTGTATGTTCCCAACCTGGTTCGATAATGACGGACTGATGTACAGTAATACTTCTTACGGAGATTACCCCCACTATGCACCGGCCGTTCCCGGCAAGCACGGTGAATTCGCCGGATGGATGTTGTTGTCGTACAATAAACCGGTGACAGCTTCATCCGTTTCGCAGGAGTATAAGGCCGCAAACGTTGCTGATGAGAACATCAAAACGTTTTGGCTGGCTGCTAATAACGACTCCACGCAATGGCTGAAGGTCGACCTGCAAAAACCAGGAATGGTCTATGCCATTCAATTAAACTTTCACGATTATAAGTCTGCACTGTACGGCCGTGTTCCCGGCCTGTACCATCGATATACAATAGAGGGTTCTGTTGATGGTGCCTCGTGGACCAGCCTTGTTAACAGAAGTGCCAGCTACAAAGATGTACCCAACGACTATATCGAAATTGAGTCGCCGCAGTTGGTGCGCTACATACGTTATCGCAATATTCATGTACCCACACCGCACCTGGCTGTGTCCGGCCTGCGTGTATTTGGGTTGGGGCAGGGAAAGCCACCAGCGATGGTTAAACAGTTTCGGGTAAATAGAAAAGCCGACAGGCGGGATGCCCTGATCAGCTGGGCAAAACAAGATTGCCAGGGGTATAACATTTCATGGGGGATAGCACCCGGTAAGCTGCACAACTCATGGCTGGTATATGGTAAAAACGAATTGGAACTAAAGAGCCTTTCTATAGACCAGGCTTACTATTTTTCGATTGAATCATTCAACGAAAATGGAATATCGGTAAGATCTGCAGTTGTGAAGGTAGAGTAAGGCCGGCGTTTTGGCTATCGGGTATTGGGTATTGAGGTATGAAGGTATTCGGTGGGAGTTGGTAGGTCGATTGGTTGATAAGCTGACTTGTGAGGATTTGACAAGTTGACGGGTTGAAAAGTTGGTTGGTTCTATGGTTAGTAGAAAGCACTTTTAATTTTTCAAATTACGATGATGAATAAAATGCTGTTGTTGATGGTCGCACTTGCAACCACTACTTATATTGATGCACAAAAGAAGGCTGCACAACCCGCAAACAAGATGTCGGCGTTTGTAAATGCGTTGATGGCAAAGATGACGGTCGATGAAAAAATCGGCCAGCTAAACCTGCTCAACCCGGGTGGAGGCGTAGCAACCGGAGCCGTGGTCAGCAGCGGTGTTGAAACAAAAATCAGAGCCGGAGGAGTAGGCGCATTATTCGGGATTATTGGTGTAGATAAAATCAGGCAGGCACAACAGCTAGCAATGACTAGCAGCCGCCTGAAAATCCCCATGATATTTGGTTCCGACGTTATTCACGGCTATAAGACTACCTTCCCTATACCCCTCGCATTGTCGTGTAGCTGGGACCTTGCCCTGATCGAACGAAGCGCCCGGCTTGCAGCAGAAGAAGCTACCGCCGATGGTTTGTCGTGGGTGTTTTCGCCCATGGTGGATATTGCACGCGATCCGCGGTGGGGAAGAGTTGCCGAAGGTGCAGGTGAAGATACTTACCTCGGTGCTAAAATTTCTGCAGCGATGGTGAAGGGCTACCAGGGAAATGACCTTGCAGCCAACAATACTGTAATGGCATGTGTAAAACACTTTGCCTTATATGGTGCGGCGGAAGCGGGAAGAGATTATAATACCGTAGACATGAGCCGGTTGAAAATGTATGAAACTTACCTTCCGCCATATAAGGCCGCAATTGATGCAGGTGCCGGCAGCGTGATGAGTTCCTTCAACGATATTGATGGCATACCCGCAACCGGCAACAAGTGGTTGATGACGGACCTGCTGCGAAAACAATGGGGCTTTAAAGGTTTTGTGGTAACCGACTATACCGCCATCAACGAAATGATTGATCATGGTGTGGGCGACCTTCAGGCTTCATCTGCGCTCGCGCTTAATGCGGGTATCGACATGGACATGGTGGGCGAGGGTTTCCTAACAACATTAAAGAAGTCTCTTCAGCAGCGAAAGGTTACCCAAGTACAAATTGATGATGCATGCCGTCGTGTACTCGAAGCAAAATATAAGCTGGGCTTGTTCGACGACCCATTTCGGTATTGCGACAGCACCCGTACGCAAAAAGAAGTGCTGAGCGCCGACAAGCGTACCGCTGCACGGGAATTTGGGGCGCGCTCATGTGTATTGCTTAAAAACAACAATCAAACGCTTCCATTAAAAAAAACAGGCACCATTGCTTTGATCGGACCGCTCGCAAACAACAAAAGCAACATGCTGGGCACATGGGCAGTCAGTGGTGATCCGCAGTTGTCCGTTCCGGTGCTCGACGGCATGAAAGCAGTCGGTGGCAATAATGTAAACATCCTTTATGCAAAAGGTGCAAACATAACGGACGATACGGCGCTTGCAAAAAAGGCCAATGTATTTGGTATGCGCGCCGACGTAGATTCCTTATCGCCTGAGCAGCTCATCACGCAGGCAGTGGAAATTGCAGGCCGCGCAGATGTGGTTGTGGCCGTAGTTGGTGAGGCTTCGGAGATGAGTGGTGAAGCAGCAAGCCGTTCAGACATTAGTTTACCCTATAGCCAACAGCGATTACTGCAGGCGCTTGCTAAAACGGGTAAGCCGCTCGTGGTGGTACTTATGAATGGCAGGCCGTTAACTTTAACCATGGAGGACGAACTGGCTACATCGTTGCTCGACGTTTGGTTCCAGGGGCACGAAGCGGGAAATGCGATAGCCGACGTACTGTTTGGTAACTACAATCCATCCGGTAAGCTCACCATGACTTTTCCGAAAAATGTTGGACAAGTACCCATCTACTACAATCATAAAAATACCGGCAGGCCGCAAGGTGCCGGCCCTACGCAAAAGTTTCGATCGAATTACCTCGATGTTTCCAATGAGCCCTTGTTCCCGTTTGGCTATGGCTTAAGTTATACAACTTTTAGTTATAGCGATATTAAGCTCAATCGAACCAGCATGCGGCCCCGGGATCAGTTGCAGCTAAGGGTAACGCTCACCAATACCGGCCAGCTCGATGGTGAAGAGGTGGTGCAATTGTACCTGCACGACGAGTATGCTTCCATAACGCAGCCCGTTAAAAAGTTAAAGGCTTTTCAAAAGATCAGGCTGCAGGCTGGTGAGTCGAAGGACATCGTATTTAATTTAACCATCGACGACCTGAAATTTGTTGGCAGCGACCTTAAGCAAATTTATGAGCCCGGTAACTTCACCGTTTTTGTCGGAGGAAACAGCCGTGACCTAAAGCAGGCAAAATTTACCTTGCTTCCATAGTATTGGCGTAACAATAATATTAGGGCGGATAAGGAACTTTCTTGGTGACGATTATTTTATCATTGGGCGTCGGCCGTTGCCATGTCCGCCCGGCTGGCATTCGGACGGGCTCGGTTCAAATGAAGTTTCTTATGGCATCGGTACGCTATCCAAATTACAAAACCATATGCCAATGATTACTCACCCCGTAAACAAGTGTTGAGCGTTATCATGACAAAATTTTTTCTTCTTTTACTTTCTATTGCAGTTGTGTTCGTCGGGAGTGCACAAGACGAATCGCAGTTTACGAAACACTGGTTTATACAAAACGGCGATACAATGCCATACCGTGTTTTATTCCCCCTGGACTACGACAGTTCGAAGCGATACCCGTTGGTTTTGTTTCTTCATGGCCGTGGAGAAAGCGGCCGGGATAATGAAAGACAGCTAGCCAATGGGGCTTCGTTATTCCTAAGAGATTCGATTCGAAAACAATATCCGGCAATTGTAATTTTTCCGCAATGCCCTGCAAACAATTACTGGAGTAATGTGATTGCTGAAACAAGCGGCAGCTTAAACAGCAAGCGCACTTTTTACTTCGTCGCCAAGGGCGAGCCAACAGATGCCATGCGTACATTGATGTCGCTTACCGATCACGTACTGCAACGATATAACATCAATCGAAGGAAAGTATATGTAGGCGGATTATCAATGGGCGGCATGGGAACCTATGAACTGGTAAGAAGGAAGCCCGGTTTATTCGCTGCTGCTTTTGCAATCTGTGGCGGTGCACATCCGGCTACCGCGCGCGAGTTGACAAAAACAAGCTGGTGGCTTTTCCATGGGCTTAAGGATGATGTCGTTGATTCTAAGTTTACCAAAGCAATGGATGCTGAATTAACGAAACGAGGCGCCAGTGTTAAAGCAACT
>JASLBT010000119.1 GCA_030146445.1 Segetibacter sp.
ATGGCACTGCAGGCAACCGGGAGCGGCAATTTCTTTTCCGTTCTCGCCGGTATAAACATTGAAGTCGATGAGCATGTTTTGGCTATAACCCATGAGCTGGTAAATCGGCCTTTTATCGTCGCGCATGATCCACCGATACAAGCCAGCCGGAATTCCGCTGGTGATGTATTCGCCACCGACCAGGTATTCAAAGCCTTTTACCGGGTCACCGGTGGGCTGTTCGTAACGGGGAATACTGGTATACTCATCATTATTGATCACCGGCATCGGAGAATTTGCCAGGTTATGTAGTTGCTGCCGGTTTGTCTTATGCAATAAGCAAGCGTAAAGAAAACTCATGGCGAACAACAGCAACAAAACTTTGAATGACTTCATGGAAGGGCTCTATAGTAAATTTACGCCGTTATTATTGTTGAAACGAATTGTTGGCGAAGCATTAACCTAACCTGCTTACCGCGGAGACATAGAATATCTATCAATGGCTGTTTATAGGGGGAAAAAAGATGAAAAAAGGTTTGTCGTTGAACTGAGCGTAGCAACGATGAAGCCATGGAAAGCTTTAGCTGGCCCCCAAAAAAATTATTATGGATTTCTCGGTTCTCTCACGCGCAGCCTTGCCAGGCACATGAGCTATGACTTATTTCCATACACCTCCAGCATCTTCTTGAGATCGTCGAGCGTGTTTATCTCTTCCGGCTTTTTGTCCTTCCTCCACCTGCTCATCCGGGGAAATCGCAGGGCAACCCCGCTTTTGTGCCGGTTACTTGCAGCAATCCCTTCGAAAGCGATTTCGAAAACCAGTTCCGGCTTCACTGTTCGCACAGGTCCGAACTTTTCAATTGAGTTGCGCTTTACAAACGCGTCTACCTGCGCAAACTCTTTATCGGTAAGTCCACTGTAAGCCTTTGTAAAACTTACGAGTTTATCACCGTCGCGAACAGCGAAAGTATAATCGGTGTAAAGATTACTTCTTCTTCCGCTACCCTTTTGCGCATAAATCATTACGGCGTCAATTACAAGCGGATCAATCTTCCATTTCCACCAGTCGCCAACTTTGCGGCCGACCTGGTAGGTAGACGACTTCTTTTTTATCATGAAACCTTCGGCGCCCTGCTCACGTGAAGACATACGCATTTCGGCAAGTTCGTTCCAGCTGCTAAACTGCACCACGGGTGAAAGCAGGAGGATCGGTGTATTCAGCGGCTGTACTATTTCTTCAAGTTTTTTCCGACGCTCCCACAATGGCCTGTTTCGCCAATCGGCGCCGTCGAATTCAAGGAGATCGTATGCGAAGAAAGTTATAGGCGCATCCTGCAACTGCTTTCGTGTAATGTTCTTACGGCCAATTCGCGTTTGCAGCAGGGAAAATGGCAACGGCTTTTCATCAACGCTCGGTATGATCTCCCCATCAATGACGGTTCCTTCGGGCAAGAGGTTGTTTAGCACGTGGTACTCAGGAAATTTGTCGGTCATCAGCTCCTCGCCGCGACTCCAAACAAACAACTCGTTGTTCCGTTTTATTACCTGGCCGCGGATGCCATCCCATTTCCATTCAACCTGCCAGTCGTTGGGATCACCCAAAGTTTCGGGAGGCTCGTCCAGCGCATAAGCAAGGTAGAAAGGGTAGGGGCGCGAGTGGTCTATAATTCGAACGTCGTCGTCGAGCAGTTCAGCAAAACTCACTGTTGAGGGATCCCAGTTTCCACTTATCCGGTGTGCGATCACCGAAGCGTCGAGGGGCGCTACCCGGGCCAGTGCGTTGACCATCGTTTTTTGCGAAACGCCAATCCGAAACGATCCGGTGATCAGTTTATTGAAAACATACCTTTCACTCTGGTTCATTTCCTTCCAGCTATCAAGGATGAACTGCTTCCGGATGGCCTCCTCCTGCCTGTCGATCTTAATAAACTGTTCGATGTAGTAGTGGAGCGGCTTCGCCGTGGAATGTAAAGGATCGTGGGTTTCCGGCAACAAAAGCGAAATGGTTTCACCGAGATCGCCCACCGTGTGGTAGCATTCACCAAAAAGCCAACCCGGAATGTTGGCCATTTCGATACACCAGGTGATTAACTGGTTGGAATTTACAACCCGCCTGGGCCGCCTACCGCTGAATATTGCAATCACCCATACTTTGTCTTTATCCGGCGCAGTAACAAAATAGTTCGCGAGTGCTTCGAGCTTGTCGTTGGTTTTGGTGCTGGTTCCAATCACTTTCACTAAATCCGCAAACAAGCGAATACCTGGTTCTACGGTTTCCGGATGAGCATCCGCACCCTCTTTTACAATATCCCGGGTAGTTTCGGCCATCACCTTATTCAAGGTTTTCGTTTAGGTCTTCCAGGGCTGCCTCTTCGGGTTCCCCTTCTTTTACGTTTACCGGTGCATCCTCCTCATCGTTACCGTACTCGGTTTTCACTTCTGCGGCGTCAATCCCGTTTTCATTTAAATATCGGCTGAAGGCAGCCTGAAAGCCATGCGTTACAAACACTTTTTGCGCACCGGTGGCTTTGATGGCATCCAGCAGGCCAAACCAGTCTGCATGGTCGCTCAGGGGAAAACCTGCGTCTACGTTCCTCCTTCGTGCATTGCCCCGCACCTGCATCCAGCCACTGCAAACACCTACGCTGTAAGGCGAAAACCGCTTCATCCATGGTGTACCGTCAGCACTTGGCGGAGCAATGATTACACTGCCACGATAAACTTCCTTTGATAACTCGGGGGTAACCCGTTGTACTACAGGCAGCTTCCAACCCGATTGAAGCAGCACCTCATGTGTGTTCCAGATGGCCCCGTGTACAAATATTTTGTCGGTGACTTCAGCAATGGCTTGCAGCACACGTTGCGCCTTACCAAGACTGTAGGCAATAACGACGCTTGCTTTTTCATCCGCCTGGTTTTTCCTGATCCAGGCCTGGATATCAGCGTAAATTTCGGGCTGAGGCTTCCATCGGTAGATGGGCAGCCCAAAAGTTGATTCGGTGATAAACGTGTGGCACGATACCGGTTCAAAGGCACTGCTTAGGCCGTCATTTTCCGTTTTATAATCGCCGCTTACCACCCATACTTCGCCCTGGTGTTCGACCCGGATCTGCGACGAGCCGATAATGTGCCCGGCGGGATGTAATGATACCGCAACTCCATTTATGTTTAGCCGTTCGCCCCATGACAATGTTTGATAGGGATTATCGCCCAACCTAAGCTTCAGGATGGGCATAGTGTCGTTATGACAAAGGTAGTTTTTTGATCCCCATCTTGCATGATCGCTGTGCGCATGAGTTATGATTGCATGGTCGACCGGCTGCCAGGGATCAATGTAAAAATTGCCGGGTGCACAGTGAAGACCTTTATCAGTAAAATCGATCAGCGGCATGCATTTACGGGAGTTAAACAGATTACGGAATAGGTTAAAACAATAATGCCAGCCGGTAGTTTGATCACCAAAGGCTGACATTATAAAAATCGTTGCT
>JASLBT010000191.1 GCA_030146445.1 Segetibacter sp.
TCACCTGATCAGCCCGAATTAGCACTTAATTGAGTAACGCTACTGCCAGGTCGATGGCTTTTCCCGAGATATAGCTTTACAACTCGAATAAGATCTTGTGGTTTTTTTTGGTCCCAACCTTTGTTGGCTGATTAAGCATCCTTGCCCGCCCGGATGAACCGGGTTCGGACGGGCGTGGCACTCTTGTACTGGTGAATCTTTACGGAACAAACGTCCTGTAGCTAAGCTTTGCTGTGATGAAAGCAGCGTAGTAAAACGGCGGTACAAGCCCAACCGGATGAACCGGGTCCGAACGGTCCGCCCGGATGACTCGAGTCGGACGGGAGTGCGACGCCCGTCAACTGCGCAGGGGTCGGCAAACGATACTCATTGTATTAGATGTTGGGTTAAAACGGCCTGGGCAGTTATCGATGTCGTCACGAACTGCCAAACTGCGATGAGATGATACAAAAGAGGACGCCGGCAGTTTAGATGCCGGCGTCCTTATCAATTTACTGGTGGTAGTACGTTCACTACCAACCTGGGTTCTGCACCATGGCAGGGTTCTTCCTGATCTCGTCGTCGGGTATTGGCAACAGGTGCATCTCGGGACGAAAAACGTGTAACCGCGATGCCTGAACCTCCTGGGTCGTAGAATAGGTATACACCCAGTTTGGCGCAGTACCCGTGATCTTTACAACCCTGTTATATCCATTGTTTACCGCCATTGCAATTTTCCACCGGCGAATGTCATTAAAGCGATGGTCTTCGAATGCCAGCTCGATTCTTCTTTCATTTTGTATCAGCGAACGCATTTCTTCCTGCGTCATGTTTGGCGTCAAGCCAAACAATCCGTCTGCACCGGGAAGAATGCCTGCCCTGCTGCGTAGTTCTATCAACTTCGGATATGCCAGGGCTGTCTGGCCCGCCTCGTTTATTGCTTCGGCATAATTAAGCAGTACCTCAGCATACCTCATCAGGGGCCACGGACGATCTATGTTTGTGGATGATCCGCTTGAAAAAGTGCTGTCCAGCATCTTGCGGCTGAAGTACCCGGTGACTGTGCCTCCCGGAAATCCTTGCTGGCTGCCCACCCCTGTGTTGATCACTGTTAAAGCAGTGTTTTGTGCATACCGTGATTGATGGTAGATGATGGAAAAATGAAAACGAGGATCCCTGCTTTCATAGGGATTTGTTGGTGAATAACCCGAGGTAGGATCCGTAATAGCCTTTCCATTAATCATGGGAAAAGCATCCACCAGATTTTGGGTTGGAACAGAGTAGTGAGTTCCTCCGAAGCTGCCACCCCCGGGGTTATAATAGTTTTCAAAGTCTTTCCCCGGAGGCCGCATAACGCCAAAAATCAGTTCCTTATTCATGGTGCCCGTGCCTGCCGGCCTGCCGTTTAAAAATGTTTGGTAAAAGCCAAAGCCTGCAATGGTACTGGACGGGTTCCACAGAGCGTAGTAGCCTGAATTGATCACTGCCTGCGCCGCATCTGCAGCAGCCTGCCAATGGCTTACACTTGCCACGGGATAACTCACGATTTTTGCCAGTTCCGGGTTGGTAGCTATGGACCCACCATTAAAGAGCGGGCTTGCCGCATACAACAAAACCCTTGCCTTCAGGGCCATACAGGCGCCTTTTGTAGCACGTCCAAAATCCCTGGTATCAGGGAAATCATAATTGGTTGCCGGAAGGAATTCGCCCGCCTCGTCCAACTCCTTTGTAAGATAGCTTACCAGGTCAGCAAAGTTTGACCGCGGTATGCTAACAATGTCCTCAATGCCAAACACCTTATCCTCTACATTCGGCACCCCACCATATGCAATCATCAAATGGCTATAATACCATGCTCTTAAGAAGCGGGCTTCACCTTTCATCCGCGATTGCATCTCAGCCGACAGCGGAGTGGCGGGCAACTTCGACAACAGCAGGTTACAGCGGCGGATGTTTGCATAAGGTGTGCTCCAGAAATCACCAAGCCCACTAGGCAGGTTGGTTGGAGAAATGGTTCCGTTATAGAGTGCCACTGCAGCCTGGGTGGGTCCCGACAAACTGTACTCAGCATCATCTGTAGCAAGCTCAGTATTTCCATGCGAGCTCCACCGCCCTTTGTTGAAGCTAAAGCCAATATCGCTATATATCCTGCTCAGAAACTGGATCGTACGGGCACTGTCAGAAAACACCTGTGCTTCGTCGAGAGCCGTTGATTTATTATCCAGGAAGCCGGACTTTGAACACGAGATCAGTCCCGCGCACAAGCCCATAATTATAAAATATCTCTTCATAAATCTGTTTGAATTTGCCTTAAGGTATTATCAGGAATTTGGATGTGCTTAAAATGTGGCACTCACGCCAAAGTTAAACATGCGTTGCGGCGGGTAACTTACACGATCGCGATTGGTTTCAATTTCGGGATCAAATTCATATAACTTACTCAGCTTCGTCCAGGTAAAAATGTTATACCCGTTGCTATAGACTTTGATGTCTTTCATCTTCAGTGACTCCACCCAACGCCTTGGCAGTGAGTAACCAATCTCAGCAGTTTTTAAGCGTATGTAATCGCCCCTGATGAACCAGAAGGTCGACGGCATCGATGTTGGATCACTGATGCCGGGTGTAAAGGTGAGCCGTGGGAAGCGAGCATTGTCGCCCAGTTCAGGTGTCCATGCCTGGGTATGCACCGCGGTAAGGTTTGCGCTGAATGCACGAATGGCCTCTGCTACTCCTCTGACATTGAAGTTTTTTGCTCCCTGGAAAAAAACTCCGATGTTAAAACCTTTGTAACGTACGGAAAGTTGAATACCCGCGGTAGTATTAGGCACATTCGGAAAGCCCTGAACTTTAGTGTCAAAACCATTGATGGCGCCATCTCCGTTTAAGTCGGCATACTTCAGGTCACCGGGTCTTACTGCCTGGGCCGGAGTTGGACTCTTTGCAATGTCTGCGCTGTCTTTGTAAAATCCTATCCAGGTGTATACCCGTTGCATACCGATACTGTTGCCGGTATATGCCTGGTAAGCAAACAGTGGAATAGCCTCGTCGCGGAAAAGGATTTTGTTTTTAGCATAGGAGTAGGTTCCCTTAAGGGTGTAGCTCAGGTTTTTGTTGACCGAGTTGGCATAAGTAATTTCGATCTCATAGCCACGGTTGTTCACTTTCCCCAGATTGACGGGTGGCAAAGACTGCCCGAAGATGTTGGAGACGGTACCCCTCGTTGTCAGGATATCAAAGCGGTTGTTATTGAAATAATCGAGGTTAATGCCGAGCTTGTTTTTAAACATACCCATTTCGATTCCCACATCGAGTTTCTTTTCTTTTTCCCAGGTAACATTTGGATTTCCAAGTGTACCCTCTGCTATGCCGCCAATGGTATTAGATGTTTGACCAAAATATGTTGCCCCACTACCATTATACGTTTGCTGGTAAAAATAGTTGAAGCCACCTCCCAGCTGGTCGTTACCGACAAGACCGTAAGATCCCCTAATCTTTAGCCGGTTCACTACCTTAATGTTGTCTCTAAAGAAGTCCTCCTGCGATATGTTCCAACCCACCGAACCAGCCGGGAAAAATCCATAGCGTTTATCTTCTGCGAACCTGTCCGATCCGTTGCGGGCGCCATTAAATTCAATGAGGTATTTTTGACGGTAATCGTAGCCTAAACGTGCAGTAAAGCCCAGGAAGTTATTGGGAACAAAATTATAGGCATTGTTGCCGCTGTATTGGGTATTTGAATTCTGCGTGTACAACAACAGCCCATATACGTGGTGACGACTGTTGAACGTGCGGTCGTAGGTGATAAAGCCCTGGGCAGTGATTTTACGGATAGTAGCTCCGGCATTGGGTTGTCCCCCCGTTCCACCATCGTTTACAAATAGCCGGCGTACCCTGAAGATACTCGCACTCCGGGGTTCATAGTTACCATTTGCCGGATCGTAAATAAAAGAGGGAAATTCGTTCCGCGTCATACTCCTGGCATATGCATAGTTGCTAGTGTACGCGATTGTTCCTTTGATCGCAAGTCCTTTTGTGATAAAATCCAGCTTTTGGTTTAGGTTGGTGATTACGTTCATATTGCTTTCGAATGTGCGGCTGGTATAGCCATAAAGCGTAAGCCGGCCTACAATGTTATTCGTGTTGTAACTGCTGGCACCGATCGGGTTCGTCCGTTGCCACACGCTGTACCCATAAGAGCCATCCGGGTTATAGATAGGGTAAGCAAAAGGCGCTAATGAAAGAAAACTGCTGTACTCATAGAATACATCGTTATAGCCAAAAGCGCTTCCTACATTGGGCACATTGATTTCAGCAATGTTGCCATAAAGGTCAATGCGCAAGTCTGTAGTGTTGGTGACTTTTATATCCAGGTTCGAACGATAGTTATACCTTTTGTTATAGAAGTTGCTGTTGAGATCGGTGCCTTTACTAAAGTTCTTCAGAATACCACCCTGGTCCAGGTAACCGGCCGATATAAAATATTTTACCTTTTCCGTTCCTCCGGAGATGTCGAGGTTAGCCCTTGACTGCCGGCTGAATTTCCTGAACAATTCATTTTTCCAGTCGACATCGGGATGACCGTACGGATCCGTATGGTCGCGGTACGCCGCCAGATCAGCATCGGTGAAGTAGGGCTTAAAATTCGGGGTTGGATTCGGGCTCGATGCATTGTCGTTGATCTGCGCCAGGTTATACAAGCTTGCCGTTTCATATGCATTCAGGAAGTCAGGTATCCTGGTTGGCTGCGAGATGCTCGTTTCTGTTCGAAAGGATATTTGCGGCGCTCCGAGTTTCCCGCGTCTTGTTGTTACCACCATGACGCCGTTTGCCCCCCTTACCCCGTATATTGCCGTCGTTGATGCGTCTTTTAGGATACTCAGGCTTTCTACCTCGTTGGGATCAATACGGGCAAACTGGTCGTACGTAAACTCAATATCATCAACGATGATCAGAGGCTGATTGTTTCCATTATAAGAGCTGATACCCCTGATATAAAAATTAGCTCCGTCTGCCCCCGGTCTTCCTGATGTTTGTTGCGAGAAAAAACCGGGCAAACGCCCGGCGAGTGTATTCTGTAAACTTGCGGCAGGGTTGTCCCTGATCTCTTTACCGGAAATAGTACTGATTGCTCCTGTAGTCGTGATTCGCTTTTGCCGGCCATAACCGACAACCACAACTTCTTCCATGTTGGTTCCGGCTGTTGCCCTGAGTGTGATCGTAAGTGCAGTTCTGTTCCCAATACTTACTTCCTGCGTTTGATAACCAACATTGCTGATGACAAGGGTACCTGTTGTACCTCTTAACGAGATCGAAAAATTTCCTGAAGCATTGGTACTTGTACCATTCGAAGGAATGCCTTTTTCCACGACGGTTGCACCCACTATCACCTCACCCGTGCTATCGGCAATGGAGCCCGTCACCCGCCGTTCCTGTGCAGTTGCAGCTGAAAAGATAAGTGTATGTATGATGAGCAGATAGTAATATAATTTATTCATGGTATGATAACTTTGATCGTTGATTAGGATTCTCCTTACCAGCCTTCGTTTTGAATGAGCGCGGTGTTTTTTGTTGTTTCGTCATAAGGAATTGGCATGTGATAAAGCTTGGGTTGAAAAACAGCGGTGCTCACAGGTACAACCTGGTAAGTTGCGGCATTGCCCGTTCCGGTTATTTGCATGCCATTCAGTGTGGTATTGAGCACCTGTTCGGCAATTTTCCAGCGACGCACATCCCAAAACCGATGCTCTTCAAAAGCCAGTTCGATACGACGTTCGTTATGTATAACCATTCGCATTTCAGCCTGCGACAGGTTCGTTTTGATGCCATACCGCCTGTTGGTTCCGGGGGAAATGCCTGCCCTTTCCCGGATCTTTACCAGTTCGGCAACGGCGTCCTCTACTCTGCCCACTTCGTTTAAGGCCTCTGCCAGGTTCAATATCATTTCTGCATAACGGAAAATTGGGAAGTTGTGGCTCTGGTTAGAATAAGCCGAACCCGTAGAAAAATCGGCCAGGAACTTCCGGAGGTAATATCCGGTTCTTGTTTGTACGCTGGTTGTATTTGGTTTATCCAGGCCTCCTTCATTGGTTTGCACCGCACGTCCTCCCAGCCATCGCAGTCCATTGTAAAACACCGTAGCATCGAGTCGCGGATCGCGATTTGCATACGGAGTTGCCGCATTGTAATCCGCCCCTGCTTCGTTTATCGCGAGGCCATTTCGCATTGGAAACGCATCAACAAAGTTTTGGGTGGGGCTTGTAAGACCCTGGCTGATCGTACCATTGCTCACATAGCCGATTGGTGACTGCGACGCTTCGAGCGATGAACTGTTAGGGCTTTGCTTCGCCAGGATTATTTCGCGATTTCGCTTAACTGTAAACACCGACCCAAAGGCTGCAGCAGGGTTGGCCGAAGAGACCAGTGAATAATACCCGAGGCGCATAAATTCTTCCGCCGCTGCAAGAGCCGTTTGCCACCGGCCTGCATCGTAATTAAGGTAACCTGTCAATACCT
>JASLBT010000221.1 GCA_030146445.1 Segetibacter sp.
CATAGATGAATATGTCAGCAAACTCCCGAAAGATCTTGCCGATGTGGGTAAGGAAGCCGCTTCCAACATCCAGGATAAGTTCGACGCACTTGAACAAACAGTGAATGACAAACGGGACCAACTGATAGAAGGACTTGCAAAAAAGTACGTAGACAATGTTAAGAAGCTCGATGACCGTATTACTGAAATGAAAGAAGCCAACCAGGGCTTGATTGATAAAGCAATTGGTTTTTTAAAAAAGGTGTGGAAGATTATCAAAGACCTGACAAACCTGTTTACCACAATACTGGCGAGGCTGGCATCCATCGTTGGTGTTATCCTTGGAAATCCAGGCGGCTTTTTCGACAACCTGGGTAAAGCCTTCAACCAGGGTTTCAACAACTTCAAAAAGAACTTCACCGGATACCTCGAGCAGGGATTGATGACCTGGCTGAAAACCAACCTTGGCATTTCGGGCGTTGAGATGCCGGAAAAATTTGAGCCCGCAGCCATATTTGCGTTTGCGCTACAGGTGATGGGTATATCAAAAGAAAACATTCGTGAACGGGCGGTTCATTTGCTTGGCCCCAAAAAAGTAGCCATGTTGGAAGCAGGTGGCGAACTGCTTTCGAAAATTTACAACGAGGGATTGGGCGCGTTGTGGGCCATCATCTATGAGAAGCTCACCGACTTTAAAGAGGTAATCTGGGAAGCGATCAAATCCTTTATCCAGACAAGGATCATCGAAGCGGCAATTACCTTTTTACTCAGTATGCTCAGCCCCGTTGGTGCATTCATCAAAGTTTGTATGGCGATCTATGATTTCCTGATGATGCTGGTCAGGTTTAAAGACCGGATCGTAGAACTACTCGATACTATTTTGAATGCTGTAACCGCTATCGCTTCCGGTGCAGTAGACAGTGCCGCAAACGCTATTGAAGGAGCCTTTGCAAAGTCGATCCCGGTGATCATTGCTTTTCTTGCTGCC
The DNA here is from genome assembly GCA_030146445.1 of Segetibacter sp. Lineage (GTDB taxonomy): Bacteria > Bacteroidota > Bacteroidia > Chitinophagales > Chitinophagaceae > Segetibacter. The sequence goes on from JASLBT010000221.1 coordinate 968, forward strand.
CTGCTCCGACTAAACGATATCGCTGCCCGGGTACGTGCCATTATCATGCGGGTTAAAGGCCGGGTGGATAAGGCAATTGATTGGGTGCTGAAGAAGGCGGTGACGCTGGTAAAAGCTGGAGGAAGGGGGATAGCAGGGGGTGCAAGAACAGTAGTAAATGCCGGTGCAGGTTGGTTAGGATTAAGAAAACGATTTGTCACAAATTCCGGAGAAAAGCATGAACTATTCATCCATCTCGTTGGAAACCGGCAGCGCCTTATGATTGCAAGTACACCACAAACCTATTCACAATTTGTATCAAATTTCACTGCTAAAACTCCAGCTGAAACAAAAGCTAAAGCTACAGCCGCGGCCCTGGCAAATGAGGTAGATACCTTAATAGATGATCGTGGAAAAAGTAAGCCCAAAGACGAAAATCTAATTACAAAAAAAGTCATTCAGGTTTCCGAGATAAGCAAAACATTAAGCACGAAGAACGAATTACCTGAGGGACCTGTTTCAGAGGGTGGCGAAAAGAGTGGACTGGCTTCATTGCTTGAACAACGATTAACATTCACCGCCGGCACGGCAACACATACGTTGTTTTTCAGGAACGTAGGAAACAGCCTAACGCTGATGATTGCTTCAGATAATCCAAAACCGTTCTTAGCAGCAGCAGACGCGAGGAAAACAAACTTACAAGAAAGACTCACAGTAACTGCGTCCAAAACGAGTAAAAATGCAGAAAACGAAAGGAAGTCGATCATTAAGAAGATAAAACTGATCGAAGAGGCCAAAGAACTTTATTTGAGTATAGACAGCATTAAAAGCCAACTCCTGGAAAGCATCGATCAGAAAATTAAGTCAGACTTACAAAGGAACATCATAACAAAAACCAGAGAGATTAAAAATAAAATTGCTGTCACTGGAATTGAAGATTCCGACTTTCCCCAAGATGCGGAATTGATTACTTCACCTGTAGCTATAGGCGAACTGATATTTGCTTCAAAACAATACTGGAAAGTCTCGGAAATAGACGACCACGAACGGCGGGTTCGCCTCATGCCGATAAACATAAATTCAGGTGAAGCTGTCGAAGCGCATAAGGGAAAATCCCCTGCATGGTTTCCCTGGAGTAAGTATGGGGTGAAAAAAACCGGTTTCAGGCTGGTCGGCGAGAATGTTCCCAATCTAAAAGACGATCAACTGCAGAAGTTGAACTACATAAATGGCCAGGCACCTCCGTTTACACGTAAGTGGGACAACTATGAACTTAAAGCAAATAAAGTGCTGAATCATCGAAGACATAACTTTCAGCGAAACCCCTCTGGGCTGCAATGGGAGCACGAGGTTGAACAGTCTTCTGGTTTTAGTTCCACTGAAATCAACAGCGTAGACAATCTCTATTTGGCATCTGCGGATGACAACCATAAGTGCGGGCGCTTTTTTACTGAATACCGGTTCGCCATCGACAACCTGAATACTGCTTCGGATGCCAGTTTTTATTCGGCCTTTGTTGAAAGTAATAAAGACAGCATAAGGGAGTACTTACGAGGAAAAAAATGGGCAGAGCATGTTCGCTGGAAAAATCACTTTTACGCTAAGCTGGGTATAAAGCCAATACGCAACGACAAACATGCTGATCCGGATCGCGGGCCTTACCGGGTAATGAGTAACGTTTAGATGGGTAATGATCCATTGCGGAGGAGCCACAAACCATCCATAATAGCAAATAACTCATCGTACAATGGTCGAAACAATTGAAGCCAAACTAACCACATCGGGCTCCTGGAAATAACTGCCCAGGCTTGTATCCACCGTCAAAATATAATATCTTACTCTACAGCCCGATTGCTACGGCTTTCAATCGCCCCGGGCGCCTTCAAGTTCAACCTGTTTTTATGAAAACAACTTATTCACGCCGCTACCGCAGGAGCCGGTCCAGTTCCATGGAGTCTGCCATGTTTAAAAAGAACAACCAGCAGGAGCAAGCCTTTTTTGGTGGCCCCTCGAATGAAAGCTTTTTTAAACCCATCATGCGTAAATGCGATCAGTGCGCGGCGGAGGAAAAGAAGGTTCAGAAGGTAGATGAGCAGAAAGAAGAAAAACCGGTGATGAAGATGGATGAGAAGAAGGAGGAGGATAAAAGTGTTCAGAAACAGGACGAAAAGAAGGAAGATAAACCGGTGATGAAAGCGGACGAACAAAAGGAGGAGAAGCCAGTATTGAAAGCGGATGAGCAAAAAGAAGAAAAGCCGGTAATGAAGATGGATCAAAATAAGGAGGAGTATAAAAGTGTTCAGAAACAGGACGAAAAGAAGGAAGATAAACCGGTGATGAAAGCGGACGAACAAAAGGAGGAGAAGCCGGTTTTGAAAGCGGATGAGCAAAAAGAAGAAAAGCCGGTAATGAAGATGGAAGAGAAAAAAGAAGAAAACGTGAGCAAAAAAGAGGCAGGTTCTACTGCACCTCCCGGGCAGATATCCTCATACCTGAAAACACTTGACGGAAAAGGCAGCAGTTTACCGGGGGAAGCACAAAACTTCTTCAAACACCGCATGGGTAACGATTTTAGCCATGTACGTATTCATACCGGCCCGGAGGCTGAGCAATCCGCGAAGGACATCAGTGCAAAAGCATATGCCGTCGATAATCATGTTGTTTTCAATAAGGGGCAATACAACCCGGACTCAGCCGAGGGGAAAAAGTTGCTCGCCCACGAACTTACCCACGTGGTGCAACAGAAAGGCAATGGCATGGATGTGCTGAGCCGCGCAGCAGAAAGTGCAGCAAGCAGAACAATGCCTGATCGCAAAGCAGCGTTGATGCAGGGCAAAGCAACAAACTCTCAAAATCAGACCGATTTTGCCTGTGAAGGTGTTAGTGTGCAGGCCCAAACGGATGCAAACTATACCAATTCGTTTTCCAGTTCGCCCATGATCAAGCCTGCGAGCAAATGCCCGGATTGTCCAGAAGACTGTATTTCCGCGAA
>JASLBT010000228.1 GCA_030146445.1 Segetibacter sp.
TCACCCTCTACTATTCGTATACCGGGCGCCCTTTTATTATGCTTGTGTTCCACTTCCGAAGGAACCGTTTTCGGATCGCCAAAATGATTCTTAACCCTGTGCAACCAATTATCGAACTATTGCGTGAAATGGACCGTTCCCAGTGTTACGTGAGGCCGACATTGTTTGCAGGCAAAGCCAATAGTCAGTCAACCTAAATATTTCACCTGGCGTAAGCAAAGCTGAGCGGTTGCCGTGGCCCACGTAATCTCCGGGATTGATACCCGGCGAATAGAATTACAAGAGTATAAGTGAGTGACACAACCAAAGCTTCATAGTTGTTCAGGAGCCGGTGCCAAAAAAAATCTTTCACTGAACGGAACCTTGATTCGAATCGTAAGTGCACCTTGATTTACCCTTTGTAAACCGTTCGCATAATTACCGCAACGCTGGATGCTGCCTTTATAAATCAGGTAAGCGTAAAAAGATTGCCCTTTAGAAAACTACTTTGATGATGTACCAATCATTAGTTTACCCGGTAAAGCATATCTGGCGCACCTTTTTAGCTGCTCAATGAAAAAAGTTCCAGGTAGTCTGATTTTAATGACGGCTTGGAGATGAACCTACTGGCATAGTTCCATGCCGAGCGGGACCATTCGTCGAACGTTTCCTGGTTCCAGCCACAAACCTCCTCGATGACAGACGTAAATTTTTCAGGAGCATCTAACGGTAGATCCCATCCGGCTTTATGTTCCGGAAGGTTTAGCCAGGGCGTTTGATCGCTTATCAGCACAGGGCGCCCCACCAGTAACGCTTCGAATATCGAATGGCCAAAATTTTCACCGGTGGTCGGCAAGGCGAAAACATGATGGGTATTTACGATTTCGGCAAGCAAAGCGTTTTGGATACTGCCTTTGTAATTTACCTTTATGTTTTCAGGCAACCGGCTGATCAGCTGAAGGCAGGTGTTCCAATAGTTCTGGTCCTCTATAGGGCCGACAATGCTCAATTCAACGTTACACTTTACCCTGGAAAGTGCATCCAGTAAAAAATAGACGTTTTTTATCGAGACGATCCTGGCGATGAAAATACACTTCATCGATCCTGTTTCTTTCTTTATCGGTACCCATTCTTTCTGATAGGTTTTCGGCAAATTATCGGCGATCAATACACGGCTTCCGGGAAAGTATTTCAGGATGGCGGTTTTTTCGCGATCATTGGTCGCGTGGAAAGTTACCTTTCTGCTGATCTGTAGCAGCTTAAAGACGAATAAAAACGGCTTCTTTTTGTACAGCTTTACCGAAAGCGCACTGTCGTAAAGCGCACCCCTCGGACAAACGATTACCTTACTTTTGATTATACCGACATATTTTAGCCAGAGGGGATAGACCACGAACATCGGGCTGAACATATGGTTCAGGTAAACAAAATCGGCATTTACCGACAGGATCTCTTTTTTGATCTGCCCTGCGGCTAAGGTAGCCTTGCGGGCATAATAAACACTAATCTGGGGATCAAAGTCGTTTGTCCATTTGTTCGGCACGATGCCCGGGTAAGGCATGGTTTCCCGGTGATCGGTGTCCGAAGTGAGAACGAAGACCTCGAAATCATTTTTTAGGGCGATTGCAAGGTTAACGGATGATTGGATAGGTCCGCCCGCCTTGTAACCCGGCGCAAACCAATCAACTAAAATTAAGAGTTTGTGTTTTTTGTTCAAGTTTGAAGTAGTTGGGAAAAGTCCTGTGAAGTAAAAAAATGAGGAAAGAAGCTTTTACCAGGTGACCCAAAATTGTTTGCAGCTCACAATCCGGTCGTATGGGATATACAAATATGATTGCGGCAAACATCACCAGTGCAGGAAAGATCTTTGAATATCTGCCGACCATTTTGATAACGTAATTAAACATCAGTCCGTACAGGAACATAAATATCCAACCGCCGAAAATGCCAAAGTTAGCGTAGCCGTCGCCAACCGAACTTAGTGCCATCGATGTTCCTTCACTTATTCGCACCCCGGAATACTTGGTAAAAATTGCCTGGTCGCCTGCTTCCAGTTTGTTTGGTGCCAGGAACCTGGGTAACAGGGCAGCTTCGACATATTTGTAAAGCGACTCACCATTTGCGTAAGGTTCATTGTAAGGAACATTATCCATAACTGAAGCTACGATCCAGCCCTGGTTTATACGAACCACCTGGGCCGAGATGCTTTCTGTCGTAAATATACCACCTGTACTTTCCTGAGTTATGCGGCTCGCCTCTGTTATCGCGCCGAGATCTCCGGCTGCACCTTCTTCCCAAACGATCTGTCGATAGCTGGTTTTGATCGTTTGAAGAAATATCGTAAGCGCCGCAAACACCAGGAAGCCGGCAATTTTAACCGGGAAGGTGAACTTGTAGCGCATGCAGATGAAAGTGCCTGCAAGAATCATCCAGGTAAGCAAATCGTGAAAGAGCGCCTGAGCAAACGACGACGCCACCGACAAGCCAAAAATCACTGTTAACCATGCTACCTTAAATTTATAATCCCCAAAAAACAGCAGGAATAAGCCGATGAACTTAAACATCTGTATCAGGTAAAAGATAAAGCCTAATCCCCCGGCCACACTACCACCGGCAAAAGATGCCGCAAACCCTACCCCGATCAAAGCGAAAGGCATCTTTTTATTGCGGTTTACCAATTCTGTTATTGCCTGCTCGTCGAACATTTCGCCACGTTTATTGCCTTTAAGGTATAAACCGAGCAGAAAGAGTATCACAGCAGGCATTACATAATAGAAGTATTGTTCCTGCGGGATCTTCATCCGGTATATCGAAGCATCATCCTCCAGGCCATTGTACACCAGCGAAGGCCCTACCAACATTTGCAGGCACATCATTACGCCAAAGAGGCTGCGGTAAGGAATACAATCGCCAAGTTGAAGAATAAGGAAACCGAGTTGCTGAAAAAATATGAATAGCGCCACCAGCCCCAGTAAGGTGTACTGCGGAAACATGAACTTTATAATCACGATAATTGTCAAAGCAAATATCAGTGACTTCTTAACAAAATGCTGCTCCATATCATTTCTAACCGGTAAGCGATCCCGTGGATCACGAAATACCGGTTTATTTTTATAGACGTAAAAGGAAACTTAAAAGTACGCCGGATAAAGATTATTACACCTGACTAACCCGGCCGTGAAACGCTAATAATTAATAACCTGCTGTTTTCGTAAAGCATA
>JASLBT010000292.1 GCA_030146445.1 Segetibacter sp.
CCATTACAGGCGCACGTACATTTTTTCGGTGCGGATGCTTTCAGCTTCGGCAGCAACGTGGTTTTGGAACAAGGCGACATTATGCAGATACACTGGAACGGTATGGGTCGGCCGCTAAGAAATCCGCTCACGATTTCAGGAAATCCAGATAGGATCATGAACGTCCGCTCGCTGAATGAGGTGAACGTTCCGGTTGAATGATTTTGGTACCGGCCGGTGTACCCTTGTAGCATCATCGTTGCGTCGCATTCCGTTCATCGGCATCGCAGTGATTGAGCGATAAGAGCAGTAATAACTGTCAGTTCCACTATAATAGAATCCAAAGGGCTTTCAACAAGATGCATCATGCGTGGGCATAGCTCTAAACCGGGTCTTGAACTCCTACAACTTAACTAACCTTAATGAACGAACAGCAAATCATGGCGCCCGACAAACCGCTAAAGCTAAGATGGCTTATGGTTAGCTTCGCCTTTTTCGCCACCGTCCTTAACTACGTTCACCGGCTTTCGTTTAATTATTTGAGTGCTGATGGTGAACTTCGCAAGCTTATACCCGACGACGCATTTGGGTACATCAGTACCGCTTTCTTCGTTGCCTATATGCTGTCGAACGCATTCTCGGGTTTTGTGATAGACAAGTTGGGTACACGGATCGGTTATTCCCTATGTATGGCTTTCTGGACCACCGCGGGCCTGGTGCATGCATTCGCGATTACCCCGCTTCAATTTGGCATCTGCCGCTTTTTTCTTGGTATTGGTGAAGCCGGCAACTGGCCGGCAGCTATAAAACTCACGAGTGAATGGTTTCCCCCGCACGAGCGATCTACTGCAAGCGGTATATTTAATAGCGGTTCGGCACTTGGCGCCATCATAGTACCCCCGCTTATCGCCTATATGGGCACCCGCTATGGTTGGCAGTCAACTTTTATTATCCTTGCGGTATTCGGCTACTTGTGGATCGCTGTGTTTTGGTTTTCGTACTACACCCCTGGTCGGGTGGCAAATGAGTCAAAGGCCCGTGTCATTCCACCGCTGAAATTATTAAAGACCCGCTTTGTAAGCATGTTCCTGCTGGCGAAGATATTTATTGAACCCATTTGGTATTTTGTAACCTTTTGGATCGGCCGGTACCTGGTAGATGTGCATCACTGGGACCTGAAGATGATCGGTTGGTTCGCCATGATCCCCTTTATCATGGCTGATGTAGGCAATATTGCGGGTGGCTACTTTACCCAGTTCATCATCAAAAAAGGGGTGCCTATTCCAAAGGCAAGAAAAATAGCCATTGGCCTTTCAGGTGCCATTATGGGCATCTCGCTGCTTTTGGGTCCGTTTGTAATAACCACACCAATGACCGCGTTAATTATTTTCGGCCTTGCCGGTTTTGGCTATACCTCGTACACGGCCAATGCACTCGCGATCCCTGCCGACGTTGTTCCGAAAACCTCGGCAGCATCGGCATGGGGACTTGCCTGTATCGGGAATGGCATAGGCGGAGCAATTTTTCAAAGCCTGTCTGGTATTACGCTCAAGTCAGTCTCGAAAAGTCACAACTACACTACTGCGTACAATGTTTTGTTCCTGGGCTTTGGAGCGCTTGTAATTGTGGGTATCCTGATCATGTTGTTTGGAATGGGACCTTATACAAAAAACGAAGAGCTCGACGCGTATGCACACGCACCCGTTGAACCATCCGGAACACTGGCGATAAATCCATAGCACTGAAGCTTCCTGCCCTGCCGGGGATCGAACTATGTTTCACTACCAATCAATGCATGCCCGGATATACGAGACGAAATTTCATCAGTAATATCGCAGCGATGTTTGCTGCGACGGCTGCTGCTAAATCAGGGCTTGCCAACCACCTGTCGCTTCGCGAAATGCACCAACTTCAGAAAATTTATAAAAGTACCCGAACCATTTGTCGGTATACAAATGAGCCCACATACCCGGTTGTATGAAGGCATAGCGTCCTGCCGGGATCTTATTGACCCATTCTGCATGATAATTTTCTCCGAGCCATGCATAAAGCTGAATATTATTACAGCTTCAATTGATCACTACCATTTATACGTGCAACCATCCTGTTATTCATTTCCTCTATAGTCAAGGTTTATAAGTATCATCAACCGGCAAAATGGATCATTCGCCGAACCGGGTAGAAATATCAGATCTACTTTATACCTGAGTATACTTTTTTGCGTTTTAAGCACGCTGACCTCTGCGTGGGCAAACAGCATTGCTTAATTACGGGGATAAAACCCTACGCTAACCTTATACCCTTAAACCGGATCATGAAAAAACACCTGTTCTTTTTATTGGCATTCCTGTGCATATTATCAGGCGGTATCTTTGGTCAAGGCTGCCCGGTAAACATCGACTTCGAAGGGGGTGACTTTAACAATTGGGAATGTTTTACCGGCACTACAAAGGCCGACAGCAACAAAAACTTTATTGAATTACATCCTTCGCAACCGCTGAAAGACCGGCACGAAATCATCTCATCAACTACACCGTCAGCATTGGACAAATACGGTAGGTTTCCGCAATTGTGTCCGTATGGCGGCAAATACTCTGTAAAGCTCGGAAATGATCTTACCGGTTCGGAATCAGAAGGGCTCTCTTATACCTTCCAGGTTCCGGCGAATGTTGACACATTTAGTTTCACCTACTTTTATGCAGTTGTATTCCAGGATCCCGATCATTCAATCATACAGCAGCCCCGGTTTTTCGTGACGGCTTATGATGTTGTTACCGGTCAGATCATCGATTGCGCATCATACGACTATGTGGCCAATGGTGCAATTCCCGGTTTTGAGGTGTCAACAGTCGGCTCCGATGTTCTGTTCAAAAACTGGTCGCCAGCTTCCATCGAGTTTGCCGGACTGGCGAACCATACCGTAAGGCTTGAGTTTAAAACCGCTGATTGTACCCTCGGCGGGCACTTTGGATATGCTTATGTAGACGTCGGTTCAGGTTGCTCGAACTTATTGGCGACAGCGCCTTATTGCATAGAGTCGAATGCAGTTATACTGAATGCGCCCTACGGGTTTCAAAGCTACACCTGGTTTAACAGTGACTACAGCGCAGTCATCGGATCGCAACGTTCACTTACGCTTACTCCTCCGCCGGCAACCGACAGTACTTTTCACGTGTCGATGATTCCCTACCCCGGTTATGGATGCATGGATACTGCTCATGCAGTAGTTACCCCGATACCGATCCCGGATATTCCATTCGCCCCTGATACTTTAGATTTCTGCCAATATGAACAACTGCCGCTGGTGACCGCGACGGCAAGCCCTGGTTGCCACCTGATCTGGTACACGAGCGTGGCTGGTACTGTCGGAAGCGAAAAGGCGCCTGTGCCGAAGACAAATCTGCCTGCTGTTTTCGAATATTATGTTTCGCAAAAGGTACTCTTTGGTTGTGAAAGCTTCAGGCGAAAAGTGGTCGTTCGCATCAATCCCATGCCGGCGGCAGCGTTTACCGCCAACATCAGCCGACAGTGCCAGAACGATAACCTTTTCCAGTTCAAAAGCAGTTCGTCGAACCTTCGAAATACTACATACACCTGGGACTTTGGCGATGGGATTGTGCAATCTTCAACAACCGACTCTGTGATATCGCATGTGTACGCAATCTCCGGAAACTTTGTCGTCAAGCTAAAGGTTCTCAATGAGCCGAAATGTTCGGTTGAAAGCATGGTCAACGTAACCGTGGTACCGAAACCGTATTCAACATTTACTTACCCGGTGAACGTATGCGAACAGCAGACAGCCCTGGATATTGTAAATACCTCTGCGGTTCCGGGCGGTGTTTCAACCATTAATAAGTGGTGGTGGAAGGTCAACGGCACAGTATATACGTCGGAATTTCCGCCTTCTTTTGTACCAATATCGGCTGCAAATATTCCTGTTCAACTTGTGGTGACCACCGCTGAAGGATGTCGTTCAGATACCAGCAACACAGTAATTCCCGTGCGTCGTCGTCCGGTTGCCAGCTTCAGGTTTACAAAGCCACTTTGCGATAATGAGATGATTAACTTCACGGACTTGTCTGAAGTGCCCGGAAGTGGAACTGTTGAACGGATCAATACGTGGCATTGGCAGTTCGGTGCTTCATCGGCTTCAATGCAGCACCCAACACTCCGTTTCACTGCCGGCGTTCAACACGCAAAGCTTGTAGCCGAAACGGAATATGGTTGCAGAAGTCTTGAAGCCGATAGTTCATTAGTCATTTATCCCAAACCTGCTATTCAGCTGTCCGTGAACGACTCCTGTGTTTTTCGGGTGATTCGTTACAGCGCTGTTGATCTGGCGGGTACGGTAGACAAATGGTACTGGAACTTTGGCGATGGGCTAAAGCAGGACGCTCCCTTGATCACCAAAATGTATAACAGGGAAGGGACACATCCTTTTACGTTGCTGGCACAAACGATATATGGATGTAAGGACACGATCATACGGCCGTTTACCGTTTTCGATAACAAGGCATATGCGGGTAAGGACACCACCGCAGCAATGGGCGAACCCGTTCAGTTGTATGGACACGGCGGGGTGAATGTTAGCTATACCTGGACCCCGGAAATCGGACTAAATGATGGAAGCAAAGAAAACCCTGTTGCTACATTAGACAGGGACCAGGTATACAAGCTCGACGCGATCACCGATAAAGGTTGCGATAGCCATACCTCAATAAGAATAAAGCGGTACAAAGGTCCGGAAATATATATCCCTACCGCATTTACACCAAACAATGACGGACGTAACGATTATCTCCAGGTGTTCCCGATAGGTACCAGGGCTTTTGAATTTTTTGCTGTCTACAACCGGTATGGCGAACAAATTTATTATTCCACCGATCCGATGAAGGGCTGGGATGGCACGTATAAAGGAGCAAAGCTGGGTACCGGTAATTTTGTCGTCGTGGCTAAGGCCGTAGACTACAAAGGGAGCCCAATTTTGAAAAAGGAAAACGTGGTTTTGATCAGGTAACTGTCAATGGTGTTTAGTAACCGTTTTGCAATCGAGCTCCACAGTGAATCCAGGGCACCAGCCGGCACGTCTGCCCCCTGACTTTTACAAACATCTTTGAGATTGGGCTTAGTTGTTTTGGGCGCAGCCCCATTGCCTGCCAGGCTGCAAGCCTCGCTACGCAAGGGGCATGGTACAAGGCCAACAGGCACAGGGGAGTAAAGGTTGTAGCAATCCACTACGAACGCCAGGAAGATCCTGCATATGTGAACAAGGTGCTAAACCGGTTCAAGTCGAAGTGATATACAATACGACGTGGTTTTTGGTGGATTGTCTGACAAACAGGTCATTGCAGCATCGCTTCCGTCACTGAACAACTTCCTGTTCTTTCCAACGAACATATTTACCGATAGAAAAGGAAATGTAGCAAAAATACACACCGGGTTTAGCGGGCCGGCCACAGGCAGGTTTTATGAACCATTTAAGTCGGCC
>JASLBT010000306.1 GCA_030146445.1 Segetibacter sp.
GCATTAAGGTATTGGGTATAAAGGTATTGGGTATAAAGGTATTGGGTAATGAGCTTTGGGGAGTTGAAGTTTGGTAGCGATACATGTCTCCGCCAGGGAAAGTGATTTGGACGAAGAGTCACCCACCAGCAAGTTAACAACGTTTCAACAGCCAGGTCGCGCCGGGCATCTGTTCTCTAGCGTCTTCAACAAAGCTTTGATCACTTCCCGCAAGCCTATTCGAAAGCCGCTATTTGCCGGTCTTTACACCATCGGTGGTAAATGAAATACCCATATTGTTATACGTACCCAGCATAACAGCCTGCACCAGGGGCGCTAACGTGGTATCAGCAGCACGCCATTCAACAATAAAGTTTGCTCCTGCCCCGCCCTCCGCCTCCTGCTCCTCCACCACGAACTCCACGGAATTCATTGGTTTCAACAGCACTGCACTATCCAGGTAAGCTTTCAGCAAGGTTCCCTGTGAACTGTAATAATCCACTTTCGAAATATATATGCTGTCGTTGAAGTTCATGCTTCTGACGCTCAATGTTGCTGCCAGGTTTGTTGCGCGTGTTCCATTTTGCATGTAGATGTGTGAGTAAATAGGCACATACACCAGGTTGCTTGCAGGAAGCCGGCTCGTGTCAAGTTGCACATAATGGTACTGCTCACTAGGGAAATGAACCTTGGTATTGTACTGTCCGTCCTTACAGGCGAACAGTCCGAAAGACAACAGTATGACCGTCAAGTTTTTCATTGTTGTACAAAATACAAATAAAATTTAGTTGACGAATACAAGCTGTTTTTTCTCAACTAAGATGCCTGCATTCCCGAACGAATTAGGAGAGGTTGCCTGACCTTCGCAACCGCCCCTTGCAAACGCATCGTTTTGTTACTGCTTAAGAATTGAGCTTGTAATCACTTGTTTATTCTGGATTACCCGGAGTTTGTACATCCCGGCTGAAAAAGTACTCACTTTCAGTTGAACGCTTTCACTTCCGCCCTGGACGAGCACTCCGCTACCCGTCTGCAATAAACGACCATGTAGGTCCATTAGCGTAAAAGCATAAGCACCAGCTTCGCTGCTGCTGACAACAAACGACCCGGCAGAATTTACCGGGTTCGGAAGAATTCTCACTTGCAACCCTTTAACCACACTTGTGGAGCGGATTACAACCGTGTTCGAAAACACTGGTGCCTGGTTCGGTTCAGTTCCCATAATGCGGTAGTAACCCACCGAGGCGGTGAGTTTGTGCCGGTAGTGAAAATTGGTCGCCGTAAGATCCGCTATTTCGGTGAAGCCTATTCCATCGCTACTGTATTGAATTCTGTAATGTGCTTTTGTGCTTGCATCGGTAGCTTTCCAGTTTAGCAGCGACACCCCTCCGGGACCAGCAGTGCCAGATAGCGAGATGTTTCGTAATGGAAGCAACGAAGAAATAACGCCGGTAAAGATCCCGCGGCCGTGCGTAGCTGCAGCCACGATATTATCTGAAGCCCTTAGCTTCAGCATATCAGTACGAACGGGTGGAAATCCCGGGCTTGGCATCCAAACAGTAAACGCTCCATTAACCAGTGCCGTTGTATAAACACCTGCTTCGGTGGCAAGAAGAACTTTGCTGTTGTCCCCCGGGTGAAACATGGCCCATCGTACCGGCATGTCAGGGAGGTTGCCATCAATTGCTAACCAACTACTCCCACCATCCCTGCTGTACCACACATTGTTGATACCATAATTTGTAAATACTGCCAGGAGGTAATCGTCAGAGGTTCCGATGTTGATGCAGTTCAAGAATCCGCCGGGGAAATCATTTGACGTAAGCACCGTCGTTTTTGCATCGATGGTCGCATTGGTAACGGTGTTCGCATCGTCGATCCGCACCAACCCGCCATTCGAACCGCCAACAAACAACCGATTTGGCGTATATGGCGAGCATGCAAAGGCAGAGGCATTTCCATGGGTTGTGCCACGCATAAGGCTGGTAACTGCGATGGTATCACGTAGCGAAGTAGCGGCGTTTGTTGCGGTTGATGGATTGTTCCATCGCAGGATACTGTCCCTCGCGGGAGAGGTACTCCAACTTGCATAAAGCACATTGGCGTTGTCGTCGTAAGTAAAAGGATTTACAAACATTCCCGGTCCGCCTGTGCCGCTAAGATTGATGCCCGACCAGGTGCTTCCTCCATTGGTACTCCGGCGAAACTGGTTGTAAACATATGTTGCAAACTGAATGTTCGGATTTTTCTGGTTGATGTGGACAAACATACCGTCGCCACCGGTTACCTCGATTGATGATCCGAGCCCGGGATATTTTAGCTGGTGTGTACCATTATCCTGCGCGCCTGCTATGAAATAATTTGGATTGGTTGGATGAACTGCCACCGAATAAAACTGCTTGATCGCGAGGTTCCGGTTTTTATCGCGGTAAGTCCGGCCAGAATCACGGGATAAAAAGATGCCACCGTCTGTGCCCATAACAACCCTGTTTTCGCTACCTACCTTAAACCATTGTATCCATTGGTGGTCGGCATGTACATACGGACTGGTACTAACCCAAAAGGTATTTCTTTGTACTGTTCTTCCGGAGTCCCTCGATTTGTAGGCATCAAGTCCTGCCACGATGATTTGGCTTGAATTATCGGGATTAATGGCCAGGGTTAGATCATACCAACCTTGTGTATTGGTGATACCTGTGGGGAAAGCAGTTCTGTTTCGGATGGACCATGTTGCGCCGCCATCGATAGACATATAGCAACTGTCCACATTATTCGACGTATTGGTGGTAACTGCATAAAGGGTATCTGCAAGCGCAGCAATTTCAAGCCGGTTGGCCTTAACAGTTGTGTTTTGTCTTATGCCTGTGCCTTCGTTCCAGGTTCCGCTGCTTACGGTTGAAGGGGTACTGGTGTAGCGGTAATTTACAGAACCGCTACTGTATCCAAAGCTTGCATGCAGCTTGCCTGTAGAACTGAATTCGATATCGGTGCAAAAGCTTGGAGAGGTTGTGGTGAGGCCGGTTGGCGTAATATTTTTCCAGCTGGCTCCGCCATTCGACGAACGACGTAAGCCAAAGCCCCTGGTTGCCAGGTAAACATCTCCATTTGGACCGCAAAGGATTTTGAAGTTCCTTCTGAAGCCTAGTGTGGCTGTAAGGCCGCTCCATGTTAAACCATGGTTTGTTGATTTATAAACACCGCGTCCAAAAACAGCATCAGCATTGCTGGTTGCTTCACCAGTTGCCGCGTACAGAATATCGGGATTGCCAGGATCCTGGCAAATAGAAGCAATCGCCAGGTTATCAAGATGTTCACTTATGTTTTTCCAGTTCGGAACACTTTCGAGAAAGTTTGTACACTTCCATATACCCCCCGCGACCCCGCCTGCAAATACCGTGTTCCCTGTCGGGTCGCTTTGATCGATCAAAACCGCCTTAACCCGTCCTGAAGTATAGCTGACAGTTCCTGCAGCTCCACGCCTGTTTCCGTTGCTTGGCCCCACAGAATCGAAGTTGGGTCCTCTTTCGGTCCATACTAAGTCGAGCGTCCTGTAGTTGTTGGCTTGCTTTAACTGTTCAGTATACTCCAGCGCGTACCAGAGTCGCTCAACCGGAACATAACCCAGCCTGGGGTCTCTGGTTTTTTCAGTTTCGAGTAGCCCCCTTTCCAGAGGACCATCATACTTTTCATGTTCTTCGATTGCGTCTGCCTGTTCCCGCTCAGGAGTATCTAATGATGAGCATCGGGAAAACAAGAAGGTGAAAATCAGGGGCGTCAATACTAAATGGTAAAGATTTGTTTTCATAGGGATTGGTTATCGTCAGAAAAGATTATTGCCGACGCCGGTCTTAACCGGGAACAGTTTGTAGCAGCCGTTGATTTTTTTAGCTCGAACTGTTACCACCTGAAAATGCTACGATCTTTCAGATTTGTGCCTTCGCTTGCGAAGACAATTGAATGCTAACGGTTGATTACAACAAAGGCAAATGCCTGTCTTAACTGGCTAATTCACTTCAAAGTATTGATTATTATCTGACAGCGAGTCAATGCTGGAAGAAAATTTCTGTAGCACCATAACCAAAACGCGGATCGTATTGGTTGATAAACGATTTTACCTCGTGACGGGTCTTTAATATCTCGTGAATTTCCTCTTTCAATCGCCCTTTGCCAAGGCCATGTATTACGATGAGGCTGGGTTGCCGATGTGCGACGGCCAGGTCGTAATACTTTTCAAACTCTTTTAATTGCATCGATATGATCTCAAGGTTGGAAAGCCGCTCCCAATCATTGGTGATCTTTTCAATGTGCAGGTCGATAATCGTTCGTGCGGGTTCGAGGTGTTGGCGGGCATTTTTTGCATTGTACACCTTGTAGCCCACATTAGAAAGGGCGGCCAGGTCCATCTTCTCCTCCGGGCGCGGAGGATATCTTTCTAATAACAGGTGATTTATAGAAGGTTCATTATTTTCCTTTAAGGCTTCAATCTTTTTAAAGAGTTGTTTCGGCTTTATTTTTAGAGAAGCTTCGCAGTATTCTGCTTTGTTCTTATCAGGTTTTACGAGTGAGAACTCAAACTCAAAAGCAGGATTGTCGTTCAGGCTTTCAAATGATACATCGTGTAAGTAAAAATCTTTGAACCCGTTTATTTCACTTGTTATCTCAAAGTCGGTCCGGCCGAAAAAGTTAAGTTTATAGGTGAATTCGTAACTGAGTTCCGTACGGTTGATCAGGTATATTTTAAACAGATCCACCTGTTCATCACCAAAAACATCCGTATCGAATTTCGGAAAAAAGGCCAGCCATATCCCGTTTTCCACCTTTACTTCATCCCTTCTTTTTTCTTTTTGTACCTGGTCAACATATACCTTTTCCTTCTTTTTTTCAGGAAACAGCTTTTTCTCAGTAAAACGCTTGAAATACGGGAAGTCGATCTGGTCCATATACGCAGGAAACTTTACCCCTTTTACTTCTATCAACACCATTTTGTCATTGATCACCTCGATTACCTTGCCGGTATCGTTGCTGTGAACCACCACTATTTCATCACCTACCTGGTATTTCATAATACGATAAATTAAACTTTTAGCTTCCGGGAACAAATCCTGCGAGTTGGCAAAATTACTACAGTTGGGTGGATTGCAGATTCTCGGATTTGTGGAAGGGATTGGCTAACATGGCAAGAACCTGTTCGGGAGGGAGAAATCAGGTGCACGCTGGTTTCACCACAGACACCGGAAGGAACGGCTCCGGAACGGAAAGCTATTTGAACCTTCAAACAAATGGAACAAACGCGTTGTAACCATGGATGACAACGAACTACTCAACTTATCAACCAGTCAACCTATCAACAACTCAACGTCTCCACCTCAATACCTAATACCTCAATACCCAATACCTTAAAACCTCAATACCTATAACCTAAACCCCACCAACCTCTTCCCTCTTCCTCAGCTTACTATTCCTGTATCCGTAAAGGAAATAAACGATCAGTCCCAGGCCAAGCCAGATTAAAAACCTGTACCAATTCGTATGGCTCTCCTGCGCCATCAGGTAAAAGCAACTTAATAAACCGAGAACCGGGATCAACGACAGGTTTTTTAGAAAACTAAGCACGCTCATGATAATAGCAATTATGAAAAAGCCTATCATCGGGAAACCTTCAATCGTGAACATCCCGGCATAATATCCCGGAAATGACCTGCCCACCAGGATCAATCCAACTATCAGTAAACCGGGAACAAGGTATTTGCCGTTTACATAAGGTACTCTAAACCGGCTCTCGGCCCTGTTTGGCCGAAGTTGCATTACCAGCACACCTCCGCACACCAATACAAATGCAAACAGGGTTCCTATGCTTGTTAATGCAATCACCACATCGAGGTTGAGGAACAATGCGGGTATCGCTACCAGGAAGCCGGTAAGAATGGTAGAAAAGTAGGGCGTTTTGTACTTTGGATGAATAAGCGAAAAAATACGCGGAAGCAGGCCGTCGCGACTCATGCTCATCCATATCCGGGGCTGTCCCAGTTGAAAAACCAACAACACGCTTGCTGTAGCTATTACGGCACTTACAGCAACAATACCCGATACCCACCTCAATCCAACCTCATCAAAAACAAGGGCCAGCGGGTCGCCAACATTTAGCTTCGTATAACTGACCATGCCCGTAAGTACCAGCGCAAGTACAACGTACAATACCGTACAAATAATAAGCGAATAGATCATGCCGCGTGGCAGGTCCCTTTGCGGGTTCTTGCACTCTTCAGCTGTAGTTGAAATAGCATCGAAACCGATATATGCAAAAAACACTGCAGACACTCCTTTCAATATACCCGATGCACCATTAGGGCTAAACGGCGTCCAATTGGCGGGATCAACATAGTAGCCGCCGACAACGATCACCAAAAAGATTACTGCAAGCTTTATCAGTACCAGTAGGTTGCTGGTCGTACGCGACTCTTTTATACCGCGCAGCACAATGTATGTGATCAGGGCCACGATCAACAGCGCAGGCAGGTCGACAATCAGGTGCATACCACCTAACAGCGGCGCATTCGACCACGCCATGTATTTTGTTGTCAGCCCGGTATCGATACTCGCCAGCGTTTGCCCGC
>JASLBT010000325.1 GCA_030146445.1 Segetibacter sp.
AAAACCCGAAAGTACCATTGCCACAGCAAACGTGCTGCAAAACGATATCAATAAATACATCACCTTCCCCGGCTTCGCCAGCTATATGGCGGGTATATGGATCATCAACCTGAACTATTGGGGTTGTAACCAATACATCACCCAACGTGCACTGGGTGCCGATTTGCATACTGCCCGTACGGGTATTTTGTTCGCAGGCATTCTAAAATTACTGATGCCCGTCATCGTTATGCTTCCTGGTATCGCGGCCTACGTGCTGCATAGGAACGGGCACTTACCACAACTGGTTGGTGGTAAAGACGGCGCCTATTCAGCAATGCTTACCTTTTTGCCAACAGGTTTGAAAGGCTTGTCGGTGGCGGCGCTTACCGCGGCAATAGTCGCCTCACTTGCAGGTAAGGTTAATAGTATTTCTACCATCTTTACGTTGGACGTGTACAAAAAGTATATCGGCAAACAGGCAACAGAAAGAAACCAGGTGATCACCGGTCGTGCCACCGTATTTGTTGCCATGATCGTGGCTGTGCTGTTTACCTGGAGCGATATACTTGGTATCGGTGGAGAAGGCGGATTTACTTTTATCCAGAAGTATACGGGCTTTATCAGCCCGGGTATCCTGGCGATGTTCCTGCTGGGTATGTTTTGGAAAAGAACCACCGGTGCAGCGGCAGTTGCAGGGGTAATTGCCGGTTTTGTACTTTCAGTACTATTCAATGAGTTTGCTCCGCAAATGTTTGGGAACGACACATGGTTGTATACTGCTTACCATGATGGAAAAGAGTTCGTCATACCTTTCCATATTTGTATGGGACTTTCGTTTATGTTTACGGTAATTCTCATGGTGCTGATGAGCCTTGCAGGTCCTAAGGTTAACCCCAAAGCATTTGAGCTTGATAAGTCGATGTTTAAAGTTAATCCTACTACCATGGCGCTGATCGTAGTTACCCTGCTGCTGATCTCTGCGTTATACGTTAAGTTCTGGTAGGCATAACTTAATTATTCTAAAATGCGAAGAGGCTGTCTCAAAAGTATGAGGCAGCCTCTTTTTATTCGGATCCCTATTGGAGAAGAGTACTCGTTTAAGCTACTCTCGGAGGCTTCAATTAGTATTGAGACAGCCTCTTCGCATTTAATTCAATCCATGTCGTTCAATCCATGTGATTCAATCCCGTAATACAAACCCCGGTATAAGCAGAGAGAGCCGGTTAGCACGAAGAGGGTTTATTTTTTCGCGTCCCGTCTTTCGGCTGAGTCTTTCTTCTGTTCCATCTTTGACGTGTTCATAGCAGCCGTGTCGGTGCTGATGGCGCTACTATTTACTACACCATCCGGGGGAGGAGTTGAATCCGGGGCCCCCTTTGTGACCGCACTATCACTGATATTGCTTTCATTGTTGTTGCCGGCGCAACCCGTGAATGCAATTATTGCCATCAGGGTTGGAACAAACAGTATTTTTTTCATTTTGCGCGTATTGATTATAAAATTAAAACACTTTACTCTTGCAGTTGCCTGTGTAAAATACCCTTTCACAAACAGGTTCTACAGCGGGTGAAGCCGCTGTTATCGATTGTATAAAAGCCATGCCGTGGTTTCATACCCAGAATAAAGTATTTTTATTGCCAAGGCGATCTATAAACTTACTGATCAATGACTAAAGAAGCCGGAAATCCAATGGAAACAAAACGCTGTTTTGTAGTAATGGGGTTCGGGATTAAAACAGATTATGCAACCGGCAGAAAGCTGGATCTGAACAAGTCGTACCGGCTGCTCATAAAACCGGTTGTTCAGGAAAAAGGGCTCATCTGCATCAGGGCCGATGAGATCAGGCATTCCGGCAGCATAGACCTGCCGATGTACCGGGAATTGCTACAGGCCGACGTAGTTATTGCCGACCTTTCTACGGCTAATGTAAATGCCTTTTATGAATTGGGCATCCGACATGCATTGCGTCCACACACCACCATTGTAATCTCGGAAGACAAACTCGTCTACCCGTTCGACCTCAACCATGTTAAGATCACCAGTTACACTCACCTTGGCGAAGGGATCGAATATGAAGAAGTGGAACGCTTTAGAAAAGTGCTGGGGGAGACGTTGCAGGCGGTGCTCGACAAAACCGAAGCAGACAGCCCCGTCTATACCTTCCTCGATAACCTTCGACCGCCATCCCTGGAAGAGCAAATTGAGCAGGCAGTCAATCAATCAAAAGCGCTTACCGCGGAACTTGAAGCCAGAGGCACCGACGACAACTCGAAGAAGGTGGAAAATGAAACGCTTTCATTAGTGATCGAACAAGGCGAGGAGGCCATTCGGAAGCAGGACTTCTCCACCGCAAAAGCGCTGTTTGAGTCAGCGACGCTCATTGGCAAGGCCAAAGGCCAGTCGGCGAGCACACATAATGATGCCTACCTTGTACACCGCCTCGCACTTGCCACGTATAAGGCGCAGAGGCCCGACCCTGTGACCGCACTAAAAAACGCATTGGAATTGCTGGGGCAATTAGACCTTAACCATACCAACGATCCCGAAACTGTTGCTTTGGCCGGGGCGATCGAAAAAGAACTTTTCGAACTAGGTCAACCGAGTGATCACCTGAACAATGCGATTTTATATTTTCAGCGGGGGTATTACCTGCTTAACAACCGGTATAATGGAATAAACCTCGCCTATATGCTTAACTGCAGGGCAAACTCATCGCTCTGCCAAACAAAGCAGGAGCAGATCGCTGATATGGTGTATGCAGGGCACACCCGCCAGCGCGTACTACTGATTTGCGACAACGACTCCCGGCAACTGGCTGAGCGTGAGTTGAGGGCATTACATAGCACAGCCGATAATATCGAAACCATTCGCCAAAACGCGTTTAACAACGAGCAAAAATTTTGGATTGAAGTAAACCGTGCCGAAGCCTATTTTGGGCTTGGTATGTTTAAGCAGTACAAGGAGTCGCTCGCAAAGGCACGCACTATCCCTCACGAGAAATGGATGATGGAGGCATTTGAAGAACAGATCGACAAAATCAGGAACCTACTGAAGAAGACCGGTCACCTGTTAATGCCTAAGT
>JASLBT010000373.1 GCA_030146445.1 Segetibacter sp.
GGCTAATTCATTTAATTGGCGATGTATTCTGGCGATCTTTATGGACCAGGCTTAGTGCTACAATTTAGCACCGTTGCGTCGCACTCTTGTACATTTTGTTCGCTATTCAGCACGAACAACAATCTTAAGGATGAACGTAACCTATGTACCCTGAGCTCTGAAGGGAATCGGTGCGTACCCGATTCATAATCCCCGGTTGGGCTGGAAAGTTGATAGCCATTGGCTACCCGTTGCAAAACCTGGGCAAGTTCAACGATGTTTTTTGATCATCAGGAGAGCTTCCGGATAACTGGTAATTTACGCCTCCCGGCAGACAACGGCTATTGATCGGGCGAAGTACGCCGGCCAGCAGTACACGGCTTTTAAGAATAAAAAAAAGCGTTAGATCTTAACGCTCACCATAATTAATCATTGTCACCTCTATTCCCCCGAAAATGCAGCCGCGAGAATTATAAGACTTTGCTTCTACAGGCATAGGCCAGCCTCAGCACCCGTTTACCCATAAGTTTCACGATCTCTTGTAAAGCTCTAGCAGGTGAAAGAATAGCTACTATCGTAGTCTGGCTGTTGCACGTCTATAGCCCACTTGATCATCCTACAGTTTCCTGTAAACGAAATTGTCGAAACGAACCTTGCCTTCCCCAAAGGCAAACAGCCCTGCGCGAAGACTCATAAAACCGCCAAAGATGTTGTGATTAAATCCGGTGGCATCTATTGTTCTTTCAACGCGGTTCCATTCTTTACCATCGCCGCTGTAGTAAAAGCTCACTTCATTTTCGTCGTTCAAAATGCGCAGGTAGCCATGATTACCCAGTTCATTTTTCACACTTATCTTCCTGTTCTGCTGGTTGAAGACAACAAATTGTCCCGCATCAACAGCTATACGCATGTTTCCCTGGTTATTATAGAACAGCGTGAGTCCGGCGGTAGCATTCGGCTCAATCGTAAACGCTACACTGATCTCGTACTTGCGGTCGGCAGCATTCACCAATAATGGTGGACTATTTTCAAACGTATTGCCCGTTGCCTGAAGTTCCAGCCCTCCTTGCTTTAAAGCAACCCGTTTCGATGGCTCTTGTTTAAAGGACTGCCATTGCAGACCCAATGTTGATCCCGAAAAGTCGTCAGACAGCACATCAGTGAAAGCGGGAGATGCACCAAAAGGCTTTCGGATCGGGTTGCCACTTTGTATTCCTTTCGGTATACGGAACCAGTTGTCTTTGGTCCATTCTACCGGCAGCATGAGGGTCTGCCGACCAAGTGATTGAAAGTGTTTTTCGTAGCTGTGGTACAGTATCCACCAATTTCCTTTTACATCGTCGACCAATGAGCCGTGTCCCTGGCTCCACCATCGTTCGCTCCTGTTCTCTGTATGAATGATCGGGTTGTACGGCGAGTTTTCCCATGGGCCAAAGGGCGAGCGGGAACGAGCCGAAACAACCATATGCGAAGTCGCAGGACCGGCTGTTCCTCCTTCGGCAACTGTCTGGTAAAACCATCCGTCTTTAACGGTCGACTTCGGTGACTCAAGACAGAAACATTCCGTGCTCCAGGTTTTTGGGAACTGCCAGCCTTTGTAGCCCGCTTTGGGAGCACCCACCGTTGATAGTCCGTCGGTGGACAGCTGTATTATTGAACCATTTGAGAGGTATAGATATCGCGTACCGTCTTTATCTACCACGTGCCCGGGATCGATAAACCCGGTAAGTTTTAAGTCAACAGGCGCCGACCATGGACCTGCCGGATTTTTTGCCGTTACTACCCAGTTGGTTTTGTTTGCGGGAAAATAGATGTAGTACAAACCGTTATGCTTGATGATATCCGGTGCCCACACCGATCCGACGTTTTGTGTCAGTGCGTAGGCGATCCTTTTCCAATGGATCAAGTCCGTTGAGTGCCAAACCAATAATCCCGGGTAATATTCAAACGACGAGTGGGTCATGTAATAATCTTTACCATCCCTCACGATCGAAGGATCAGGATAGTCGCCGCCTAAAACGGGGTTCAGGTAAAACCCATTCGAAACCCCCGCCTTACCTGCCGGCTGAGCCTTACTAGTGGTTGCCGGTACAAGCAAAACTAATAAAGCCAGCACCGACATAAAACTGCTGTTGATTTTGTTCATGCCGGAAATTAAGACATTCGCGCAACATTTTGATAGACAAAGCCTGGCGTCGTTCGCGACAACACCCTCTACGACGCAAGTAACAACACCTACCACGGCGAAGGAAAATAGCCGGTGATAACACCAACATCGCCGGCCCGACAACAACAACAAAGGCAGAGGTTTCACCAGCCTTGCGAGACGGTTAAATAGAGAACTGGTGTCGCATAGTGCCAGGTCGTACAAGCGAGCCCGTCCGAATGGCCAGCCGGGCGGACGTGGCAACGATGAAGCCATGAAAAACAAATGCCGGTCACCAAAAAAAACATCAACCAGCGCGCCGGCTTGGATCTATATTCCACAGCCTTACTGTAACCGGTTAACAAGAAAATTTTAGTGCGCTTATCGATCTTTACTCCTGTGATCTTCTCATGCTACATGATTGACGGCCCTAAGTACCGGCCTCAACAAACAGGTGAATACAATTAACAACAATATTGGTATCGCCAGCTTATGCAGTCAACAGGGTGTTTCGCCGTACTACTTAGACGCCCGTACTTTCCTGAAACTTACTGGTGCTGTTCGAATGACTTTTGCCGATCGAAATAGGGCACTTCATCGTTCGGCGTCGCCTCTTTCTGTTGCCAGTATGCAAGGGTAACCACGTGTCCGTCTTTCGTTTTCAGGAGTCTTCCGAAAATTGCGTTCACGGGGTTAAACGTAACATCAGTCACACCCACCGTAAAAGTTGCCGGTGTTGCCTCAACCGTTTGCGCCACGACCTCGCTGCCCGGCTTAGCTGCCGCTGCTTTAGGCGCCGGGGTCGGCTCCACCACAACGGTATAGTTGTTTAGTTTGAGCACGTAGGATAAAAAACCCGCCCTTTGATGGCCGACATTTTTTTCAACGATTGCACATTTTACTCCTCCCAGTTCTTCTACCTCATGGTTCTTGTTAATGGCCATATTAAAGTTTTACAAAGCTTTTGTAAACATGGTGACACGTCGTTACGCCTGTGTACAAACAATTACATTCCCGGACTTAATGAATAGATGTAGTTATAAATGAAACGAAGAAATCCGACTGCCAGCACGCCAATTGTACAGGTATACAATGCAAGGCGTGGCAAAAGCGGTATGCTTAATTGATCAATTGGCTTAAGATTCTCGTCCATAAAAATTGCTCTCACAATTCTCAGGTAATAATAAAAAGAAATGATCATGTTCAAGGCCGCGATGCTGATAAACAAAAAATTTCCTTTACCGGCGCCGGCAAATAAAAGAAAAAATTTACCAAAGAACCCTGCGGTTGGCGGCACCCCCGCCAGCGAGAACAATGCAATGGTGAGTATCCAAGAAAGCACAGGGTTGGTTTTATAAAACCCTTTGTAATCGCTGATGCTTTCTCTTCCGGTGAGCGCACTTACCAACGCAACTACTCCAAACGCAGCCAGGTTCGAAAAGACATAAATCAACACAAAATACACTACGGATGCTGTACCAAATTGTGAACTTCCGCTGATACCGACGAGAATAAAGCCTACTTGTGCAATTGAAGAAAACGCAAGAAAACGCTTAAAGTTTTCTTGCCTGATCGCAAATAAGTTTCCGGTGACAATAGTGAGCAAGGAGAGTATAAACAACATGTTATACCAGGCGCCTGCCATCGGCTTGAATACCGTGTACAGCACGGAAACAAAAACGAACAATACCGCACCTTTCGACACTACAGAAAGAAAAGAGGTAACGGCTACAGGAGCGCCTTCATAAACATCAGCCGTCCACATGTGAAAAGGTGCAACTGAGATCTTAAATGCAAAACCAGCGAGCAGGAGGATAAATGCAAAGATTTGAAGCGGGTCATTCGTTAGGTATTGCGGTATCTGCGAAAATATGAGCGTGCCGGTCGTGCCGTAGATCATTGATATACCAAATAATAAGAGCGACGAAGAGAACGCAGAGGAAAAGATCAATTTCATTGCAGCTTCGGACGATTGCCTTTTTAGCAGGTCGAAGTTTGCGGCCGCAGCCAGGGGTATCGTCGACAGCTCCAGGCCGAGATAAAACATCAGCAAATTCCCGGCAGAGATCATGAAAAACATACCCAGCATCGTTGAGAGCAAAAGCATATAAAACTCAGGAACGTGTTTGTGTTTTTTCAACCATGGTGTGGATTGCATGGAGATGATGAGCATGGCCAGGCTCAGGATATTTTTTTCAAGCGTCATCAGCTTGTTGGTTCGGAACATTTCGTTAAACAACAATCCTTCGCTGCCGCCGATAAAGCCAACAACGAGGTTAACGAGCAGTAATAGGTTCACAACGTTCATGTAGCTTTCGTTGCTGCGGTCGCGGCCAAGTTTCAGGAACATGATTATAAAAATGATCGCCACAAGCATCATTTCCTGTTTCACCAAAAGCAACATGTCGATCCACATATCATCTGTTCATTTAATTTTAAAAAACAACCTCCCATTATTCGACGCCTAGTTCTCCGGGTATAACATCGCGAATATAACTGAGCGCACATTTTGCTGACAGGGTTACCGGGCAAGCCCGAGCACCCGGTTCATGATTACGTCGGTACCGGGAGTGATCAATTGATTGATTAAAAAAGGTGCAACGCCAATCACTACTATTCCCCCG
>JASLBT010000418.1 GCA_030146445.1 Segetibacter sp.
CAGCAATTGGAGGCTGGATGTAAAAGGCGAACGTTTTATAGCTAAAAGTGTAGAATCACCAAGTGATATATTCTTCGGTAACCAACAACCAAGCACAAAAGATATTGACAGAAACAATGGAGAAATGAGCGTTTCAGGCAATATCGCAAATCACCAGCTTTCAGCAAGAGGTTACCTGGCGAGAGAAAATAATCTCAATAATACTTTGGTTTCGGGAGGAGTTCGTATTGTGCCATACCTATCTTTCCAGAGTAGTGCACGTTGGGCTGGGGTTCAGTTAAAAGATGTTTATCAGCTTAAGAAGCACACGCTGATATTGGGTATTGACCATAGCAATGCTTCTACCAAATCCCGGGCTTATACCAGCAACGGTACAGAAAGAGCGCCCTTCTCACCCAACTACAGTATAGTTTCCACTGCAGGTTATATCCAGGGCCAATTCAACTTTCTGCAAGACAAGCTTATCGTCAACCCGGGTGCCCGTTACGATATCATAACTTATGATGTAAAGCAGACACCCCTATTAAAAACTTATTCACCGGGTAAAGAAAGCAATCCTTTCTTCACCCCAAGTTTATCAGCACAATATAACTTTTTGAAGATGCTTACTGTTCACGGTACTATTGGGCGGGCCTTTGTAACCCCTGATGCTTTTAACGTTGCGGGTTATTCAGAAATCATTGCAGGCAACCGGGCAACTGTCACACGAGGAAATCCTGATTTGAAAAATGAAAACAGCACGTCTTGGGATTTAGGAATTCGTATAAATAAAAAAGGCGCTCCTTTTTCTGCTGATATCACTTATTTTAATACACATGTTCGAGACCGTATCACTACACAACGAACTACACCTGCTACTTCAGAAACAACTGAAAGCGGCTATGTGATCAATACCCGTACAACTTACATAAACGCAAACAAGGCCAACATAAATGGGCTGGAGGCAGAAGCAGCATACGATTTTGGGCGTGTAAGGTTATATACCAATGCTACAAAAACATTTAAGGCAGAAGAAGTAACTATTGCTGCAAACGGCACCGAAACAAAAAGAGATATCTATAATGTCGCTGATTTTACCGGCAATCTTGGAGTTGAATACAACAGTTTAAAAAACCTAAGTTTACGTTTAAACGGCAGGTACGTAGGGCACCGTAAAGACACGGACTTCAACGACCCCACGTTTCCTGAGATTGAATATCCCCGGTTTATCGTGGCAGACTTCGGGTCATCCTACAGGTTTGCCCAAAAGCACACAATCAGTTTTTTGATCAACAACATTACCGACGAGAATTACTATGAAAAAAGAGGCTTTAACATGCAGGGCCGCAACTTTTCAATCAGGTATGGCTTAAGTTTATAATAGTTTTATGGACCAGACAGAAGTGCTGCTACCAGGCATCCGTTGCGTCGCACTCTTGTACTTTAGTAACATTACTGAGGTATCTATTTTTGGAAAATTGCAAACACAGAGCCACAGAAGCACAAAGAAAGCCTTGACACTCCGTGTCGTTTCTTCCCTGTGGTTCAACTTTTCCTGTTATAGAACCCTTATTCCGAAACTGAACCCAAAAGCTCCGCGTAACGATGCGGATGAACGAAATGCGACGCAACGATGAAGCCATGAAAAACTAATGTTGGTATCAGAAGAAATCATTAGAAAATAAATTTGTACCGAGCTGCTACACCAAGGAACCTGCAGTTTGATAAAACTAATTATGAAAATTTATACGAAAAAAGGCGATACAGGCACCACGGGGCTTTTTGGTGGAAAGCTTGTGTACAAAGACGATGTAAGGCTTGAGTGTATAGGAACACTTGATGAAGTAAATTCGACAATCGGATTATTAAGGGTAAAATTGGGTAACGAACATCCGTGGCAAGCGAATCTTCATAAAATTCAAAAAGACATGATGGATATGATGTCTCATCTTGCGCGACCTTCTGATACAAAAAAGGTAAATACAAACCCAATGCCCGTAGATGGAGCTGCTTTTTGCGAAGTGTGGATAGACGAACTGGAAGCGGCAATGACCTCACCATCTGATTACTTTATCTTACCCGGTGGTAATGAGATTTCCGCCCTTTGTCATGTAGCACGTACCCAAATGCGAAGAGGCGAACGTACCTTAGTAACACTAATAAAAGAAGATGAAGTGCATGAAGCAATTCCTGCTTACATCAACAGGATGTCCGACCTCTTCTTCACCTTAGCAAGAGCAGAAATGGATAAAGCCGGAGTGGCCGAAGAAAAGTGGCAACTGTTTCTCTACAAGCGCTTCAAAAAACCGGAACCAGATAATAGCCAACCAAATACATGATTATATATATATCCGGTGGAGTAAGAAGCGGAAAAAGCCGGTTTGCGCAGCAGATGGCTTTGCAAGTTTCCCCTAATCCCGTTTATATTGCCACTGCCAAAATCTGGGATGAAGATTTCAATCAACGGGTAAAACGGCACCAGGAAGAAAGAGGACCTGAATGGACAACTTTTGAAGCGTATAGGGATCTTTACCAATTGCCCATCAAAAACAGGATAGTAGTTATAGATTGTGTAACACTTTGGCTTACTAATCTTTTCATGGACTATCACATGGAGATAGAAAAGTGTTTGTCACTATTTAAACTCGAGATTGATCATTTGATGCAACTTTCTGCAACCTTCATTATTATTTCAAATGAAATTGGAATGGGCATACATGCAGATACTGAAATCGGGCGAAAGTTTACGGATTTACAAGGTTGGGCAAACCAATATGTTGCCTGCAAAGCAAATGAAGCAATTTTTATCGTAAGCGGGCTTCCATTATATCTAAAAAAAGAAGCAAAAAAACGGTGAATACTTTAGAAGACATATTCAACGCAAGGCGCGATACCCGGCACTTTACAAATGAACCGGTACCGGGTGAAGTGCTTGAAAAGGCCCTAAAAGCAGGCCATACTGCTCCTTCTGTAGGCTTATCAGATGCTACCCGCTACTACGTCATCAAATCTTTGGCAGTTAAACAGGAAGTAAAAAAACTATTTGAAGGCTACAATCAAAAAGCTTGTGACCAAATTGAGGAAGAAAGCAAAAAAGCCGCATATAAAGCACTTAAATTAGAAGCAATTCTTGATGCACCCATTGGGTTAGTGGTATGTTACGATCGCAGTGTTTTAAATGACTTTACCATCGGAACAGTTGCAAGTAACGATACCATTAAGTTCAGTGCTGTTTGTGCTGTTCAAAATATATGGCTTTCACTAACGGAGCAAGGATATTCAATGGGCTGGGTATCTATCATCAATTATTACCAGTTCAAAAAAGTTCTCGCTTTACCGGATGAAATAGAACCACTTGGATATTTTTGTATTGGTAAACCCGCTACAAATTACGACAACCAACCAATGCTGCATCAATTGGGTTGGAAGAGTAAAGTGAGCAATCCGACTGTAAGTGAAATAAAAGTAGCTAATAGAACAGAAGATGAAATCGACCCCAGAGCCTTTTCAAACAATTTTTCTGTACCAGATGATGTTTCACAACAACTCGCATCTTTAATAAACAATAAAACAAAACCAACAGGCTCTCTCGGCGTTTTAGAAGAGCTTGCCCAACATATCGGAGAAGTATTACGAACAACAACACCAAAACTGAAAAAACCTTACATAGTTCTTTTTGCTGCTGACCACGGTATAGCGCAGCATGGCGTAAGCGCTTATCCACAAGAGGTAACCAGGCAGATGGTGTGTAATTTTTTAGAAGGTGGTGCAGCAATCAATGTGTTCTGTAAGCAGCATGATCTCTTACTAAAAATCGTAGATGCCGGTGTTAATTACGATTTTGCTCCACAACTGAACGTCATCCATAATAAAATAGGAAGAGGGACCCAAAGTTTTTTGAATGGACCTGCTATGTCTCTTAGTGAGTTGAAGCTGTGTTTACAAAAAGGGGCAGAAGTAGTACAAGCAATCTATAACGAGGGATGCAATACTATTGGTTTTGGTGAAATGGGAATAGGCAATACATCAAGCGCTTCTGCTTTGATGAGCGTTTTGTGTAATATCCCGATCGAGAACTGCATTGGAAAAGGGACGGGTGTTAACGACGAGCAATTGGTTAAAAAGCAACAGATCCTTCAAACTGCAATTAAAAATTATAATGGAGATAAAGGGGACTTACAGTTAATGGCCCATTTTGGAGGTTTTGAAATATTGCAAATAGCCGGAGGGATGTTGCAGGCAAAAAGAAATAACATGCTTATTTTCGTCGACGGTTTCATTTGTACTGTTGCTTTTCTCTGTGCTTATAAAATCTCTCCTGCTGTAAAAGACAACGCTATTTTTTCTCATCAGTCCGGCGAGCATGGACACAAACAATTGTTCGAGTATTTGCGGGCTGAACCGCTTTTGAAATTAAAAATGCGACTGGGAGAAGGAACCGGATGTGCTGTCGCTTTTCCATTGCTCCAAAGCGCGGTTGCCTTTTTAAATGAAATGGCAACTTTTGAAAATGCATCAGTAAGTACTAAATAAAATGAGAAAGGAGCTGAATGTATTCTTTACTGCTTTAAGCTTTTATACAAGGGTGCCAGGTCCAAAACGTTTTCAGAACTACAGCCAAAGCTCACTTAGCGATTCAATTCGGTATTTTCCATTCATTGGTTGGATTGTTGGTTTTGCTGCAAGTCTAACTTTTATTGCCTGCGATCACCTTCTCGGGTTACCTATTGCTTTGTTACTTTCTATCATCACTTCTATTCTTCTCACCGGTGCTTTTCATGAAGACGCTTTTGCTGATGTGTGTGATGGGTTTGGAGGAGGATGGACAAAGGAAAGGATATTAGAAATAATGAAGGACAGCCGCCTGGGCACTTACGGGGTCATAGGATTGACAGGAATTCTGGCACTGAAGTTCCTGACACTTCAACAATTAATTACGCTACCTGTATTTGCTTCGGGATTTCTAATTAAGGGATCTCTAACTAAAATGCTACTCTTTATCACGGCCCATTCTGTAAGCAGGTTTACTGCTTCGACCATTATTTTTACTCATTCCTACGTTGGCAAACCGGCAAGCAAAGCAGCACCGGCAACAGTGAACCCTGGTAAACAAAATTTGGTGATAGCAGCTTTCTTCGGTTTCCTCCCGCTTGTGGCGCTTGTAATATTAACATCATTACCGCTGCTCTTTCTAATCCTTCTACCATTATGCATCACCCAAAAAGTTCTTGCAAACTACTTCAGCAAATGGATCGGAGGTTATACAGGTGACTGCCTGGGCGCAGTACAGCAAATCTCTGAATTAGTTACTTATTTATCTTTCATTATTCTATGGAAGTTTACTTAATCCGCCATACTACGCCTGCCATTGTCCCTGGACTTATTTACGGAATAACAGATGTTTGTCTCACCGATACGTTTGACAACGAAAAAGAACTCATCTTAAAACAACTTCCACCAAAAATAGAGGAAGTCTTTTCAAGTCCTTCCAGTCGTTGTACTGCCCTTGCCGCCGCTATTTCTACAAATTATATAACCGATAAAGCTCTCTTAGAATTAAACTTCGGCAGTTGGGAAGGAAAGACCTGGGATACAATAAACCGGGATGAAAGCAACTTTTGGATGTCTGATTTTGTAAACCGACATCCACCCGGAGGTGAAACAATGCTGGAAATGAGCACCCGGGTGTTAGCGATTTGGAATAAGATATTGCAGCAGGACTATAACCGAACAGCTATAGTTACCCATGGAGGAGTTATCCGGATAATTTGGGCCTATTTAAATAATATTCCTTTGCAAGACGCTTTTACCTTAAAAGTTCGATTTGGAGAGGTTTTTAAAATAATAATCTAATTATTTGGAATGAAAAAGATGGGTTTCCTTGCAGCTGTGTAAGTAAAGGTTATGCCGACTTTGCTCTTTGGAAATCAGCAACAAAAGCCCTGTCAGACGCACCGGGCGCGGCAAGGATATGGTTTTTATATTCTCCGTGAATTAAAAGAACAGGGCATTGTTGACGTTTCCTACACAGCGCAGTCACTGTACTCAACCGAAGATGGAGAAGAAAAAGCAAGCAACTGGTGGAAAAATTTAAGGAGGGTAAATAATCGCAAAAGGGGAACGCGACTACCTATAACAACACTGAAATGCGCTCGTGAATGTCTGGACGGGCGAGCGACGGCGTTCACATCAGTATTACCATCGCCCTTTAAAGAAGATTAGGTTGACGCGTATGTCAAAGCATTGGCGGAGGTAATGCAAAGAGACGGAAAGCCGAAGTAATGGTAGTAATCCTAAATTATTGCACACACACCGTCCTCTTCATAAGTTTAGGAAGCTCTGAATAGAGAATACGCCTGCTGGTGCAGGTTGGGACACAATCAAATGGCCAGGCCAAAGCTTAAGGGATTCCTTTCATGGGGGCTTGTGATCGGCAGGTAGATTTCGGGGCGTTGCCGGATCGGGCAGACAGCGTGACGGTAAAGATTTTTGAAGAAGCCGGAGCAGCACTACCAAATGTTCAAATACAATGTTCAGGCTACTTCAGAGCAACTTCCCTGGGACTCGATCATCCCGAAAAAAATCTCAAAAGTTAAAAAAAATACAAGTAGAAAAAACTTTATATGACTTTTCTGTTTTAGTTTTAACCAATGAATATTAAACAAATTCTCAAGAAGTCTCCAAAACACACGGTTTTGAAGGAGCTTGAAAACGAATACCAGCAAGGCTTAAAGTCAGACGCTCCATTTGAGTACATGCTCCCCATCTTAAAAAAAATCAGACTTTTGAAGAAA
The DNA here is from genome assembly GCA_030146445.1 of Segetibacter sp. Taxonomy (GTDB): domain Bacteria; phylum Bacteroidota; class Bacteroidia; order Chitinophagales; family Chitinophagaceae; genus Segetibacter. The sequence continues at coordinate 6,774 of JASLBT010000418.1, forward strand.
ACCCTTGGTCTGGAAAAGTGATCTTTGTTTCAAATGCAGAGGAATCAATCAATGTCGTTTTCAATGAGCATAGATCTTCAGCTGGAACAACAGCGTACATGAGCTCGGTATCAATAACCGGTAATGGTATCAAAGAAGAATATGCCGAGACAATCTTAGAGACATCCTCGGGTTAAACAGCTTAAGTTTGAAGGTCCGGCACTGAGCTTATCACTTTGCAAAAGTATAACGCACAGGCATATCTGATCCTTCCAAAAAACAGGAACATCTACGCATGCAGCCCTGTTATCTGCGACGTATCGGGAGGAACTATTTTCAGTCACGTTATTGGACAATCTCTCCGTTAAGCGTCGGGCAGATATACCTAAAAGCATGAAGGCTGCCTTACCGGACAGCCTCTTGCTTTTAGCGGAAATATGTTTCAATGATCTGCATTCCTCCTGTAGTACAATAAGCAGAGATTACAACCTCAACATCAAAAGTACATCTGATGAAGTAAACCGGCTGACGTCATAGTGTTCGTTTCTCATCTGCGTTAATGTATGCTCGCCTCAATTGCCGGAAGAATAAGACCATGAACATGACGCTGCTTACCCTTACTATCTACAAAACCACTAACAGGGCTGTTTATCAAAAGAGCTATGTTTACATTATTTGGAAGGCAATAAATTGCCGCCTGTTCTTCGCCGCCATTAATGCTCCACCCACCCAGCCTGATGTATACCTTACCTGCCGGCGTTGATACTGAACCGTTGTGACCAAGGTTATTATCGAGCATATATTGTGCACGATCTACCGGTAAAATGTCCCCGTTCCGAAATCCGTTGAGGGTTTTCAACACCTGCGTAACAGACATGTAGAAACCGGCACCCCCTGATACGGTTGACCAATCACCATCTCTTCCCTGAGGATCTGTGGGAGATGAATAGGCCTTTGCAGTTGGTCCGCCCGCTTCTGGCGTGAAACCAATTGTTGGTAAGCCGACATCAGAAAAAACTTCCCTGTTCATATACTCCTGGAAGTATTTAGTGGAAACCATATCCCATAGAGAGTCTAATAGCCCGGCAAAACCGCCAGACAAGCCGTAGGTTGCATTTGCCTGCATACGACCATCAATGATGGTGATGAGAACCCGCATGATGCTGAAGTTTACGTTGGCATAGGTGCCTGCTGCCACATTTGGCCCTTCGGCAACCTGCTCCTTCATAAACTCATAATCGCAACGCGAGTTTTCACCTGAAAATCCGGATGTATGGTTGAGCAGCTTGCGGAAGGTAATACCCGCAACGCCGCTGCCGCGCTTCCAGTAACCAGGCAAATAAGAATTGATGGAAGTGTCAAGAGAGATATTTTTCTTGTCAAGCAATTTGACCAGGCCGATTGCTGTCATCAACTTGCTTACGCTTGCAACGTGCATGCGTGTATCGGCTGTCCATCCTTTCGAACCATCATTGGGGTTTTTAGCCCAGTTCCACATGCCTGTGTATATAGGTGAACTTCCTTTGTAAACCTGGTACATATAGCCCATCACCTTATCGTGAATAAGTTCGTGCACGATAGGCCCAAAATAGTTTGCATCAAAAGCCGGCGTGGGTTTAGCGATTGGCGCAGGAAACTTCCTGGCAATGACTCTTCTGGTTGCGCTACTATCTTCAACCTTGAGGTTTACTGAGTCGTCTGTAGTACGAACATTTGCAGCTGCGGGCAGCTTCAGCGAATGAGCTCTTAATTGCTCTTCAGAGATATTCAGGGTTCTCAACGCATCCGTCTGGGCGGAAAGATTGATGCCTGACAATGATGCAACGAATTCTTTTTCCATCTTGTTTTTTTTAGAGTTTTGATTATGTTTTAGGAAAGTTGTACCCACGTTTGCTGCTTCGTTGAAGCTTTGTCCGTGTTTACAATTATTTATTAAAACTATATCGAACAATCACCTATGTCAAGATGCAACAAGCAAACGGTCGTTCCGGCTTAATATCCGGTATAAACGAAGGCGGGTATTTTTGTACCACAACTGTTGAAAGCTGAGTCTCCCCGGCAGACTCAATCAACCTGGTAGCTGGTATCTGAAAGTTTTATATCTTACAATCGGACATTTGCTTAAAAGAGTAACGAGAATGCAGTGCTACATCAACAAAGCTGAAATGTCTCTATTTAGACAGCAGATGGACTGAGTTCTTCTTATTAC
>JASLBT010000013.1 GCA_030146445.1 Segetibacter sp.
GTGGGCAAATAAAAAAACCTCCCGATAAGGAGGTCTTTGTTGCGAAGGGAGGGTTCGAACCTCCGACCTTCGGGTTATGAGCCCGACGAGCTACCGCTGCTCTACTTCGCGATTTGGATTGCAAACATAAGGCGGGCGTCTATATCTACCAACTTTATTTTGCCAAAAGATTGCAATACCGGTTCTTACCGTTTTTTGATGCTCGCCCCCGCGCTGGCATTGAGTGTTCCTGTGGCTGCGTTGCCGGCATATCGAACCGCTGAGCCTCCACTTGCATCAGCTGTAAAAGCTTTAATCGCGGTTATGTTAACCGCTGAGGCGCCGGAAGCATTTACCCGGGCCGTTTCTACCTTAAGCTCGTAACCGTGTACCCGGGCCGCGCCGCTTGCATCGATAACCGCATTTTCTGCTGTGCCGGTCAGCCTGACCACTGATGCCCCGGAAACGTCGAGCGTCAGGGTTTTTAGTTCTACCTTTCCTTTCACCTCACTGGCGCCTGAAACACTAAGGTTGAAGGCATTCCCCTTCAGGCTGTCGACAACATTTACCACTGATGCTCCGGATACCTCAAGCTTGTCCAGTTCCGGTAACGACACATAAGCTTTGAGTTTCCGGTTTGCCCAACTGAAGCCATTCCATACACCACCCTCCACCGAAATTTTCAGCACCCCGTTTTTTACTTCGGTCTTTATCTTCTCATTGTATTTTGCTTCTCCCGCGCTTACGGCAATGGCATGCGTCTTTGCCTGCGAAACATAAAGCGATACCGTACCGGAAACTTCTATACTCCTGAAATTACCTGCCGTTCTCACCTCCGCATTTTCGTCATAAATAACCTGCTGCGCTCCTGCTGAGGTAAGTGCCAGCACCGAAATCAACGTTATGATAAAACCCTTCATACTTGTAATTTTCAGTGAAACGAACAACATAAAAAAAAGTTACACCCGTTATAAAAATTCGCTGTTACATTTGTCTCATGGATCGAAGCTAATGCTTCTCCATTCCCGGGGTGCTCCGACGTGTTTCAACAAATACAGAAGGGGCTGAGATCATACCCGTAGAACCTGAACAGGATAATGCCTGCGAAGGGAAGGTGCACTTCTATTTATTTTATTTCGCTCCCTCCTTTCCTGCATTCGATTGTTCAAAAATTCGTAATCAATTAAAGTTGAGATAATGAAGCGATTTTTGACAACTCTTGTGGCCTGCTTTACTGTGGTCTCCGCCTGGTCGCAGTACAACATCAAGGGAGTGGTAACCGAAAAAGGGAACAACCGCCCGCTCGAGGGAGTAACCTTAACGTTGCAAAACAACCGCGGGCTCAATGCACAGGCGGTAACGGCGAGAGACGGCTCGTTTATTTTCAGTGGCCTGTCCAGGAAAGGCACTTACAACATCAGCACGGGATTTATTGGGATGGAGAGCAAAACGTTGGAAGTTGAGGTAACTGAAACATCTTCGTTGATCACGATCGAATTACAAGCGCAGCCCTATTTCCTGGAGCCGCTCGAGATCAGGTCCACCCGTGCATCTGAACGCGCGCCTTTTACAAAAACAAATATCGGGAAGCGTACAATTGAGCAAACGAACCTTGGACAGGATCTTCCTTTCCTGCTTAATCAGACTCCTTCAGTTGTCGTAAACTCCGATGCGGGGAATGGTTTCGGGTATACCGGAATTCGAATACGCGGCAGCGATGGAACGCGTGTAAACGTTACGATGAATGGCATACCTTATAACGATGCCGAGAGCCAGGGAAGCTATTTTGTCGACCTACCGGATATTGCGTCATCGCTTAATAGTATCCAGATACAAAGGGGTGTTGGAACATCTTCGAATGGTGCGGGTGCATTTGGGGGTACGATAAACCTTAGCACCAATGAATTCAACGAGAATGCTTATGGTACAATAAATAATACCTACGGATCATTCAATACCTGGAAGCATACGTTAAGAGCAGGAACCGGTTTGATCGGTGATCATTTTACGGTTGACGCGCGGATCAGCAAGATTTCGAGTGACGGCTTTATCGACCGTGCCTCAACCAACCTGCGGTCGCTATACTTGTCTACGGCTTACTTCAACAAAAAGTCGTCGGTACGTTTCAACCTGATTACGGGTACCGAAAAAACATACCAGGCATGGAATGGCATTCCGGAGAGCATGCTGACCAGCAACCGCACCTACAATTCTGCAGGTACCGAAAAGCCGGGTGAGCCTTACGAAAACGAAACCGACAACTACCAGCAGGACCACTACCAGTTGTTTTTCAATCACCAGTTCAACGACCGATTTTCGTTCAACACGGCCGTGTTCCTGACCAAAGGAAGCGGCTACTACGAACAATATAAGGCTGGAGCAAAGTTTTCAACTTATGGGCTTTCTAATCCGACCATTGGTGGAAGCACAATGGAACGCACCGACCTGGTCAGACAACTCTGGCTTGATAATGATTACTACGGACAAATAGCAGCACTCAGGTACAAAAAAGACAAAAACGAGATTAACATCGGCGGGGGCTGGAACGTTTACGATGGCAGGCATTTTGGAAAAGTGATTTGGGCCCAAACCAGCATTCCCAAGGATTACGAGTGGTACAAACTTCCGGCTAAAAAAACCGACGAAAATATATATGCCAAGTGGCAACACAACGTCGACGCTCGGTGGCAACTCTTTGCCGACATCCAGTACCGGCACGTTAACTACCGGATTGATGGTTTTCGCGACAACCGCAACGCAAGGATAAACCGCAATTTCGATTTTATAAATCCGAAGGCGGGCGTCTCGTATACTTCAGGAGCGACGCAGGCCTATCTTAGTTACGCTGTCGGCAACAAAGAACCAAACAGGAACGATTTCGAAGCCGGTATATCTGAGCAACCAAAACATGAGACCTTACACGACTTTGAACTTGGAATTGAAAAAAAGAAGACAACTTATAGCTGGGGAGCCACTGCATACTACATGTATTACAAAAACCAGCTGATCCTGACGGGCAAAATAAACGATGTCGGTGCTTATACAAGAACGAACACGCCCGAAAGCTACAGGCTCGGTATTGAGCTACAGGGTGGGGCAACCATTGCGCAGTGGATGAATGCAACAGGTAACCTGGCACTTAGCAGGAATAAAATAAGTAAGTCGAACGAATTTTTAGACGATTATGATAACGGGGGTCAGAAGTTGATCGTGCACGGAAACAGGGATATTTCCTTTTCCCCTTCCGCAGTAGGCGCGTTGTCGCTAAATATTATCCCGGTAAACAACATTGAAATTAACTTGCCGGCTAAATACGTGAGCAGGCAATACTTAGATAATACGCAGGACATCACCAGGAGTCTTAAGCCATATTACGTGCAAGACCTAAGGGTGGCCTATACGCTGAAAAACAAGCTGGTAAAACAATGGAGTTTAGCTGCCCAGGTGAACAATGTTTTTAACAAAAGGTATGAGCCAAACGGGTATACTTTCAGCTATATCTCGGGCGGCAATGTCAGTACCGAAAATTTTTATTTTCCAATGGCAGGAACCAACTTCCTGCTGGCACTGAATGTACAATTGTAACCAGCCTCGCGTGCAGGTTCTTTTTCGGGCAGCGGGTTGCAGCGCTGCTATTACAAATTGTTATGGGCTGTCTCAACATGTTTGCAGCTTACCATTCAGCTTTGCCGAAGACTCCACGCAGGGTAAACGGGATTGAACGCCCCATCAATTAGCAGCCCGGAGCTAAAAAGTGCCCAGGTTTACGTGGGCGGCTCCGTTAACGACTTTTGAAAAACCAAAACGCCAGTCAGGATCTCCCTGAACTGGCGTTATACGTTATGGGGATACCCTTTCGGTGTTTACATCAGTCGTCGATAAGCTTGACCCCTGTTTGAGCAAAGATGATCTTACGGTCTTTGTAAAGTTTACCCGTCGCCATTTTAAATGTCTTCTTACTCATCCCAAAAAAAGAATAAATATCGGCGGGATCTGACTTGTCATTGTAAGGGAGATAACCATTATTCTCGCGGAGTAAACGCAGTACTTTTTCAGTTTCGTCTTCTACCCTATCGTAACCAGGTTTCCCAACAACAACGTCGATGGTATTTTCGGGACCAATCTTCTTAACGTAGCCACTAAAACGGTCCCCTATCTTGATATCACGATAGATCTCGTTGAAATGGAGAACCCCGGTGTGCAGGTTGTTAATAATTACTACATAACCAATGTCAGTTTTACGGTATACCAGCAGTTCAACCAAATCCAACTCCTTAACCGTCAGGACCTCGTTGGTCAACATGGATTCAATTTTTTCCGTTGCAGCAACGCGACCGGTCTTTTCATCGATATACAGCTTTACAATATAATCTCCGCCTGTTCGCATACCCGCCAGCTGTTTCGATTTAGGAACGAAAATGTCTTTCATGAGTCCCCAATCGAGGAAAGCCCCCAGCTTGGTTACGGAAACAGCCCTTAACATGGCAATGTCACCCACTTTTGCTTTTGCTCTTTGTGTGGTTGCAATAAGCCTATCCTCGCCATCATGATAAACAAATACGTTGATTTCATCCCCCACCTTTGCCCCGGCCGGGGCAAACCTCTTCGGCAGAAGTATTCCCTCGTTTCCGTCGTCGAGGAAAAGTCCAAACTCAACGGTTCTTAAAACTTTCAGGTTGTTGTATTCACCCACCTTTACCATAGCCATTATCTTAATTATGTAAACGCAAAAAACTCCATCTTCTAAATGTGCAATTGTCAGCCATCACCGGACCACAAAAATATCCTGCCGGCAAAGTAATTCGCACCCTCTCAGTAACAGAACGACACCTTTCTGTGTGACTGATATTGGTTGTGGAAAGATGCCGGCTTCCCCCCCCGTTAGACGTCGCCCGTCCGAATGGCGCAGCCGGACGGGCAAGCAATGTCGCCGTACAAACTACTGCCGGTAACAAAAAGCTACTCCGGAAGGCAGTTCACTTCTTAAATATAAAGTAAACTGCTGCGATCAGCAGGCAAAAACCAACAATATGGTTCAGTCGCAATGTCTCATTTTTAAAAAAGACCAGGGTAAAACACGTAAAGACCACCAGGGTAATCACCTCTTGTATCACTTTTAATTGCCATAGGTTAAAAGGGCCTCCATTTTCTGAAAACCCGATTTTGTTTGCAGGCACCTGGAAAATGTATTCGAACAAAGCAATGCCCCAACTGATAAGAATGATGCTAGCCAATCCAAGCTTGCCAAACCATGGCAAATCTTTCATGCGCAAATGGCCATACCATGCGAGCGTCATAAAGATATTTGAGATCACAAGCAGGCCAATGGTGACTAAAGATTTACTCATACTTTCTCTTCAACGACCTTAAAATGAGTACGCCCGCCACCGCCGCAAAGGTGGAGGCCACTAATATGCTGAGCTTTGCTGATGATATGATCTCCGGATCAGAAAACGCCAGGTTAGTAATAAAGATGCTCATGGTAAAGCCAATACCGGCCAGGATTGCGGCCCCTACCATATGCACCTTATTGATATCGGGTGAGATGTTGGCTAACTTTGTTTTCACAGCAACGAATGAAAACAATAATACCCCCACCAGCTTTCCAATGATCAGCCCAGCTAAAATGCCAAGACTGCTTCTCGATTGCAGTGAACGAAGAATATCGGCCGGTATCAGGATGGCTGTATTTGCCAGTGCGAAAAGCGGGAGGATTACAAATGCAACCGGGGTATGCAGCCTGTTCTGCAATTTGTAGGAAGGATTTTCATTATCATTGTTAATAAAGGGCACAGCAAAAGCGAGCAGAATCCCGGCGATGGTCGCGTGAATACCTGATTGCAACATGAGGTACCAGAGAATGATACCGGGTATGAGGTACCACCTTAAACGGGATACACCTAAACGATTTAGCACCAATAGAAACGCAAAAACCAAAAGCGCCAGCCCAAAATAAAGAAGGGAAAAGCCGTGCGTATAAAATATACCGATGATCAGTATTGCGCCAATATCGTCAATGATCGCAAGCGCGGTAAGAAAGACCTTTAATGAAGCGGGCACACGTTTGCCCGCCAGAGAGAGCATGCCTAACGCGAAAGCAATATCGGTCGCCATCGGCACTCCAAACCCTGACCGGGTTGGCAAATTGTAATTCAGAGCCATGTAAATGAGCCCGGGGATCAACATGCCGCCTAAAGCAGCGAAAATAGGTAACAGTGCTTTTTTTAGGTTAGAGAACTCCCCAACATAAATTTCCCGTTCTATTTCAAGACCGACCAGAAGAAAGAATATCGACATCAGCCCATCATTAATCCAGTGCTCGATGGTAGCGGGCAATTGCAAAAAACCGGGCGACAGCGCATTGCTGTGCCAAAAGTGAATATAGTTAATGCCAAATGAACTGTTTGCAATGATCATGGTGACGATCGTACAAAAGATTAATACAAAACCACCGGCCATTTCACTGCGAAAAAAACGTTTGAAAACTCCCTGACTAATTGTTGAAACCATGCGCTTTATTTTTTTGATCGAAATGGATATACTTAATCTGCACCCGTTGTTTATCCATCACCGCACCGGTGATATTTGATTACCGGTTCAGCAACGGTTATTTAGAACTACTTTTGCCCAATGATAGCCCTCGTGCAAATAGCAATGGTTGTGCTCCTCGCCATTGTAGGCGCAGGAAATAACGAGAGCTACAGTGCTCGCAAGCAAAATTTGTCGGCAGCAGCAACGGAGATTAATCCATTTTGCCGCGAAGGTCGGGTATTCCCGGAAAAAGACCTTTTTCATTCCGTATTCGATATTGTATCGCGGGTATGCCGGGTGCCTTCATTCCCCGTGGTTGAGAAGAAATACCCAATGGCTTTCAGTTGCCGGCTGAACGCCTGTACAATCACCTGCCGGTGTTCCGGGAAAAACCGGTACCTCCACGAACATCAGCAATCATCTACATTCCTGCTGCTCTTCCCTTTTCACTTTTTTTGGTAAGAACCCGTCCCCATATCTTTTGAATGTTGCGACAGGCTGCAATGGCTAATCACTTGCATCACATGCACCTCCTCCTCAACAAGATTTTTCTATTTGAGTTTAGGTATACCTGTTCATCGTTACTACGCATTACTGTACCTAAGTAGACTTCAAGTAAATAATGAGAAATGAATGCGGCCAATTTTTAAGAGAATAATAATAAACACGATACTGCGGGATAAGATTTCCGGCAATGCGGAAGTTTCGTCGTACCAGCTTTCAAAAGCCTTCATGCAATTGAAAACGGTAACCATTCGCATGATCAAGGACGTGATGCAAATACTCCTGGGGATAGGCTTTGCCACTCTCGGGCTAAGAGGATTCATTATGCCGAACAATTTCATCGATGGCGGCGCAACCGGTATGGCGTTGTTGGCAACTGAGATTACTAAAACATCGCTTGCGTTATGGTTGGTATTGATCAATCTCCCTTTTGTATTCCTCGGATCGCGGATCATCAGCAGGGAATTTGCTTTCAAAACTGCCCTGGCGATCATGGGCCTTGCATTGTGCGTAACCTTTTTCAAGTTGCCAACGATTACAAACGACAGACTGCTGGTAGGCGTTTTCGGCGGCATATGCCTGGGTGCGGGAATTGGGCTGGCGATCCGCGGTGGGGCGGTGATCGATGGCACAGAAGTACTTGCAATATATTTAAGCCGCAAGCTCGGCACAACCATCGGAGATATCATCATTCTCATCAACGTGATCATATTTAGCGCTGCAGCGTACCTGCTATCAGTAGAAACGGCTTTGTACTCGATGATCACTTACCTGTCGGCTGCAAAAACGATGGACTTTGTGATCGAGGGAATTGAGGAATATATCGGCGTAAATATCATCTCGCTTAAGCATGTCGAGATCAGAAACATGATCATCAACAAATTGGGAAGAGGAGTTACCGTTTACCCCGGAACCCATGGTTATGGCAGGAGTGGCAACATAAAAGACAGCAATGTTCTTTATACGGTGATCACCAGGCTTGAACTTAGTAAGTTGAACGCCGAGATTGAAAAAATCGACCGCGATGCATTTGTTGTAATGACAAGCATTAAAGATACAAAAGGGGGAATGATCAAGAAGCGGCCGCTTAAACACTAAGGTTATAATGAAAAATCCCCGGCAAGCTAACTGTCCGGGGGCGTTTCTTAGTTTTATTTGGCATCAAACCATACCGGGGTCGTATCGTTTGGAACTGCATTATAGTTTAGATATAGCTCCTCACCCTTCAGCACTTTCCTGACGGTACGCACGGTAATAATCTCTGCCTCAAAGTCCATTTCGTATTCGCAGTTCGCATCGTAAGAATGATTGTACATCGACACATAGCCCAATGCCATGCAGATTTTCTTGCGCGTTTTGCCCCATTCAAACACATAGTGGTACAACTTTGTTTGCTCAATAAAAGTTCGGTCTTTCGCTGACAACACAATAACGGGCGAGATCTCGATATTCGTTCCTGCCGGGATTGTCCTGCTGGTAAAAACGCCCCTGCCCCTGTTATCGGAAGGCGCTACTGTGAGATAAGGTTGCAACATATAACTTAGTTAGCCGGTGAAGATATATAAATTGAAAAAATGCCCGCAAAATATTAACCCGGCAAATTACTAATTTGCAGCATGTCTCTGGAATTAGAACAACACTCAATAAGTGAACAGTTTGAAGAACTGATTGCGCGTAATGACAGCCTGGCCATCAGGGAATTTTTAGATGATCAGAATATTGCCGACGTTTCGGAACTCATTTATGAATACCCCGACTTTGAAGCGCACATAATTGCAAACCTTTCGATTCACCGTGCAGCAAGTACGTTTAAGATCCTTGACTTTCCTACGCAGAAGCGAATCGTAGCTGAACTGCCGTCGTTCAAGACTGCAGAACTTCTGAACGAACTGCAGGCTGATGATCGCACCGATTTTCTTGAAGACTTACCAAAAGAGGTTTTGAGGGACCTTATTAAACTGCTGGAACCTGAAGAGCGGATGATCACCCTGTCGCTGCTCGGATATCCCGAGGGTAGCGTTGGACGACTGATGACGCCAGACTATGTGTATGTATATGAACACAATACTGTTCAGGAGGTTTTTGGCATCATCAGGAAATATGCAAAAAATAGTGAGACGATCGACGTGATTTACGTGATCAACGAAAAGGGCGAATTAATCGATGACTTACGGATAAAAGAATTCATACTCGCGGCGCCAGACAAAAAGGTAAATGAGCTAATGGATGAACGGGTAATTGCATTACATGTAAACGATGACCAGGAACATGCGAACCAGGTGTTCAAGATGAACAACCGGGTAGCTCTACCGGTAGTCGACGATAACAATGTACTCCTTGGAATCATTACCATCGATGATATCCTGTGGGTCGCGAGTGAAGAGTTCAGCGAGGATATGCAAAAAATGGGCGGTACGGAAGCACTGGATGCACCTTATCTCGAAATGCCGTTGTTCCGCCTGTTTCGTAAACGTATTGGATGGATGATTGTATTATTTCTCGGGGAAATGCTGACGGCAACCGCTATGGGTTACTTTGAAGATGAGATAGCAAAAGCGGTCGTACTTGCGATGTTCATTCCTTTGATCATCTCCAGTGGTGGCAACAGTGGGTCACAAGCTTCAACCCTGATCATACAGGCCATGGCTGTTGGCGAGATTTCCCTCGAGGACTGGTGGCGGGTATTAAGACGCGAGATAATGAGTGGCCTTATGTTAGGAAGCGTACTGGGTACCATCGGTTTTATAAGGGTTGCGATATGGCAGCAGTTCACAAACATTTATGGCATTCATTGGATGGGGGTGGGATTAACTGTAGGTTTTTCATTGGTAGGCGTAGTATTATGGGGTACACTAAGCGGTTCTATGCTTCCATTGATACTGAAAAGGCTTGGAGCTGATCCTGCTGTATCTTCAGCCCCTTTTGTTGCAACCCTTGTAGACGTAACCGGGTTGGTCATTTACTTTAGTGTGGCCTATATATTTCTTGCCGGGCTCCTGCTCTGATACAGCAAAAACAGGCGAGACCATTGCGGTGCCAACTCCTGGTGATTAAACGTTTTGTATGGCTAGTTCGATTACCCAAAAGCTAAGGATTAAACCAGGCATGACGCTTCTGTTAATTCATGCGCCACATGGTTTCAACACGACGCTTGGCGAATTGCCAGCCGGAGTAAACACCAGCACCACAAGCTCAAAATTTGACCAGGTACATTGGTTTGTCGAAAATAGGGCCCAACTGCTTGAACACATCAAACAAGTGACGGCAATGTTATCTGAAAATGTCGTTTGCTGGGTATATTTCCCGAAGGGCAGCTCTGGTGTTCAAACTGATCTAACCAGAGACACCGGATGGGCGGAATTGCAAAAGATTGATCAACTAAAGTTCCTTACGCTGATCTCCTTCGACAAGACGTGGTCGGCATTTTGTTTCAGGTTGAAGACCATTGCTGATGAAGATAAACCGTTACCCCCTGAAACGAGGGAGATATTCAACTATGTAGATCCGGTAAAAAAAACCATAACACTTCCCCCATCATTGGAGGAGGCCCTTGAAGATAATCCTGCAGCGAAAAAATATTTTGAGGCGCTTTCTTTCACCAACAAAAAAGAATACCTGGAATGGATCGTTACCGCAAAAAGGCAGGAAACCAAATTGGACCGTGTAAAAAGCAGCATTGAAAGATTGAAGAAGGGATGGAAGAACCCTGCTAACCGTTGAACCGGCATTCCATTCACATTAGTCGAGGAAGCAGACTTGTTCGCCTAAAACAAACCGTGTCTTAATATACTGCGCCGGGCTTTACCAATTGTGGAAATTCTTTTTGTACTTTTTTGATCTCGGGAATACTCACCATTTGCACATAGCGGCCACCTGGATTTAGTTCAATGTAATTCTGGTGATAACCTTCTGCCTTCCAAAACCTGGTAAACGGCATAAGCTGTGCTGCAATCGGCTTACGATGAAGTGGCTGAATCTTCTTGATATACTCTTCGGTCAGCTTTCTCTCCGCCGCGTTGCGATAGAATACAATCGAGCGGTACTGACTGCCCCGGTCTGGACCCTGGCCGTTTACCTGAGTTGGATCCTGGCCGGCAAAGAACAACTTCAGCAAAGTTGGATACGTGATCACCGTGGAGTCGTAATAAATGTTAACCGTTTCGGCATGCCCTGTGGTTCCCGTCTCTATGCTTTCGTAAGTTGGATTCTTAGTCGTTCCCCCGGCATACCCGGATACTACTTCTTTTACGCCCTTTATGCTTTCAAACATGGCCTCTTCGTGCCAAAAGCAGCCGGCTGCAAACGTCGCCTGGCTGAGTTTCGATAACTCTCTTGAGCCGGGATGTTGGATTTTTACCGGTGTTTTCGATGTTTGGCCACACGCCCCGAAGGCAAACACCAATACAAAAGCAGCCAAAAACAAAGCAATCGAATTCATATGCTCACCATTTAAGAAACTTACGCAGGTAGACTGAGGCCGGTTTTTAAAGGGGTTAAAAGAACAACAGGTAAGTAAAGTGAAACGCAGCTAAGCGGCTCATTTCAGAAATAAATTAAAAACCTCCCGTTTTGAAATAATATACCGTTAAATGAAGTTATAAGAAGAAACGGTACCAATGAGCTCATGGAAAACCACGCAGTACGAACACTTCATTGGAAACAAGATATTGTTCTGTCACCGGTACAAGGTAGACAAGTTTTACGTCACCTACCATCGTTACGACGTCTGGTTTCAGATGAAGTTCGAACATAACCTGAACTAGCTTAAACGGGCTCACAGCCTTTTAATGTCGAAGATCTCTACAGGGGGGTCGAATGCCTGTTCATATTCCCTTCGATGGTATATAGCCATTACTACGTCAAAACCCTTAACTACCCGTCCAAACGCTGCATAGCCTTGTTTATCGGGGTTGTTGCCTCCGCCATAGTCAAGCCCCGGCTGGTTACCGATACAGATAAAGAATTCAGTTGTGGCCGTTCCCGGAGCAAGCCTTGCCAGCGAAATTGTTCCATTTTCATGTTTTAGTCCCGATTGGGCGGTTGTCTCGTGTGGCACACCGGGAAGTCTTGATGAAATCCTGTTATTCGTGTGGTATATGCCTCCCTGGATCAATTCTGTTTTCTCAGCATCAATGGGCTGGTTATCCTGGCTGAGCACCCGATAAAAATTTGAGTTGTTGTAAAAGCCGGAGTCGATGTACGACAGAAAAGCGGCGACTGTTTTCGGGGCCTTATCTGGATAAAGTTCGATCTCTATGTCACCCAGCTTTGTTTGTATTTCGATGTGCGGATTCTTATAATTTTTGCCTCCACATGAAATCATCGCCGAGATTAAGAGAATTAATGACCAGGTCTTTATCATTTTGCGGGCATTTGAATGAGCAGCCTTGGCGAATACATTCGTGTTCGGTTCGCTATGTGGCAGCAGAGCAAATTTAAGTACCGCGTTAAGGTAAGTTTTTCCGCCTTAAGCAGAAAATTAACAGTAGCATCGAAGACCATACCTTTGCCGCTCATTCAACCATCAGGCTAACAAAGTCTTACAACCTATGAGTTCCCACGGCAACAGCAAAGTTTCAGCTGCAGGGGTTTTAATAGCACTCGGAATTATCTACGGCGATATTGGAACTTCACCTTTATACGTCTTAAATGCTATTTTGAAAGACCGCATGGTAACAGACACCCTTATTCTTGGGTCGCTATCCTGTGTCATCTGGACGTTAACTTTACAGACCACGATTAAATACGTCATCCTTACGTTAAGAGCCGACAACCGTGGAGAAGGCGGCATCTTCTCGTTATTTGCACTCGTTCGCCGAAGACGAAAATGGCTGGTCTATACTGCTATGATCGGGGGAGCAGCCCTTCTTGCCGACGGGATGATCACCCCACCAATATCGGTGACCTCAGCAGTCGAAGGACTAAGAAACATCGAAGTCCTAAGCTCAATAACCGACACGACCATTGTTTGCATCGTAATAGGGATCATCTCTGGGCTCTTTTTTCTGCAGCAATTCGGCACCGCCTCGATCGGTAAACTGTTTGGGCCGATCATGACGCTTTGGTTTGTAATGCTTGCGACACTTGGGACCGCGCACCTTGTCGACTATCCCAGCATATTTAGTGCGTTCAACCCGTATTACGCGGTGAACGTGCTTACCAATTATCCTGAGGGCTTTTGGTTATTGGGAGCGGTATTTCTTTGTACCACCGGGGCCGAAGCATTGTACTCGGACCTAGGGCATTGTGGCAGAAGCAACATCCGCGCTTCATGGGTATTTGTAAAAGCCTGCCTCATCTTAAATTACCTTGGCCAGGGGGCATGGCTGCTTGCGAATCACAAAGACAACCTGATTTCCGAAGCAATGATCACTGAAGGTTTCAATCCATTCTATGGCATCATGCCTCCGTGGTTTGTTATTGCGGGGATCGTTATCGCCACAAGCGCAGCGATCATTGCCAGCCAGGCGCTGATCAGTGGATCGTTCACCCTTATCAGTGAAGCGATCAGGCTGAACTTGTGGCCGAAAATGCGCATAAAGTATCCATCGGAAGCAAGGGGTCAGCTTTATGTACCGGGCATAAATACCATGCTTTATATTGGCTGCTGTGCAATTGTGCTGCACTTTCAAAAAGCCACAAATATGGAGGCTGCTTATGGGCTGGCTATTACCATGTGTATGTTGTCGACGACCATATTGTTTGCGAACTTCCTCGTGTTACACCGGGCCCGGCCTGTGCTGATTTACCTTTTTTTGCTTGTTTATTTTTCCATTGAAATCTCGTTTCTGATAGCAAACCTCGAGAAGTTTCCACATGGCGGCTACGTGACGCTAGTGGCCGGCGGAGCGCTCTTCGTCATCATGTATGTTTGGTTCCGGGCAAGGAAGATTAAAAACCGGTACGTGGAATTTGTCCGGCTGGAAGACTATGTACCCAATATCCGCGACCTGAGCGGCGATCGAAGCATACCGAAATACGCTACTCACCTTGTTTACCTCACAAGCGCAGACAATCCGAGGGAAATCGAACATAAGATCATCTACTCCATACTCAACCGAAAGCCTAAGAGAGCCGACATTTATTGGTTTATACATGTGGACACGCTCGACGATCCGTATACAATGGAGTACAAGGTATCGCACGTAATGCCGAATGACATCATAAGGGTTGAGTTCCGGCTCGGCTTTCGTGTACAGCCACGCATCAATGTTCTTTTCAGGAATGTGGTTGAAGATCTCGTCCGGAATAAAGAAGTTAATATCATCAGTCGTTATGAAAGCCTCGAACGCAGTAATGTGGTAGGCGACTTCCAGTTTATCGTACTTGAAAAATACCTTAGCCAGGACAATGAATTGCCCTGGATTGAACGGCTTATTATGCGGCTCCACCTTTGGATCAAAGATCGAAGCCTATCGGAAGAACGTGGATTCGGACTCGATACAAGCAATGTAGTAGTCGAAAAGTTTCCGCTGATTGTAACCGCCGTTACAAAGCCAAAACTCAAACGGGTGTTCGATGAAGAGCAATAAAACTTACGTCGTGTGTATCCCAACCAACAGGCTTCCGGAGTACAACAAAGTCGGCGCTAGAGCACTCCATCAAACAGAGCGTCGCGGGCACAGTTAACAATACTCCCGAACGTCGCTGGATGTTTACCTGCAATTCCCGACCTCGGCTTTACACTTGATTTTTGAAATGCAAAAAAGGCTTTCCCCGAATAGAGAAAGCCTTTTTTGTGGACTCAATTAACTAAAAACGAAAACCCAGGTCACGAAAACTACCCTGCTCGCCTGATCATCAATGCTGCAGGATCACTCTTTTCGTTTGTATGTAACCGGCACCGGTAATTTTTACAAAATAAACTCCCGCCGGGTGCTCCGAGATATCGAACTGCAGGGTTAGTGAAGCAGTTTTACCCGTGAGCCTTGTAGATTGCTGCTCTACCACCGTGCCGTTTTCGTTAAGTACCTGCACCAATACCTGCGGGGTTTTCAGATCAAATATCTTAAGCGTAAACCGTCCTGTTGTCGGATCCGGAAAAACTGCGGGTTCTCTGTTACCGGAAGTAACCAGGGGTGCGTCTGCTCTAATAATTGTTGCAGAAGGGGTTGGTGCCGGTCTTGAGATCCGATCCGGATTTGCAGAGCAGACTCCTAACGGATCTGTTACAATTACATCCGCATTGATCCTGGTAGTATTCCCGTAAACGTCACTGGCAGATATCGTCACCTGGTTTACAGAAGGCGCAACGGGGTTGTAAAGAAATGTTCCTGCAAGGTATGGAACAGGTTTACCAGCATCGCCCGAAAAAGCCGGAAACCCAAAACCCTGAAGTTCGTTTGAACCCCAATATGCGGTGTTCAGGAAACTTATGCTGCCGGCTCCATTGTCGCCAGCAGGGTACTGTGCCCCATTTATATTTGCATTGCCGTTCAGCTCTTCCAGGTTGTACCCTTTTGCAACAAGCACGTATTCCCCTGCCGGCAACCGTACCGGATCGATTTCCTTCAACCTGAAATTGTGTGAATATTGATCAGCCTGGCCCGCAATCACGGCATCTAATCCAGGCACGATGGTGCGCGTACTTTTGCTATAAATGGCTACCCTTACACCCCCATTTTGGGTGCCCCTGATGCCGTTTCCAAGATGGTCGAATGCACCCAGTTGGGTGATCATGATGCCTGTAGCTGCATTTACCCTGAACTCCAAGCCCAATTCGCCAACGAAGTTCTGGTTGCCTGTATTCGTGCTGGCTGTGTAAGCCTGGTGGGTAGTGCCGGAGCCCCCCGTGGAAATGTTCGCACAATTAAACCGACTGGGAGAGATGGTTATACTTGATGCCTCCACTTCACAGTTGTCCCTTACTGAACGGATCACATCAACGGCAGTAATGGTAGCGTTGCCTGAAGCATCCAGCTTTACAACGATGTCATTTTTAGGAACAATCACCGGCGCGGTATTGTCCAACACGTTAACGAAAGCAGTTGCTCGCGTGATATTGCCATTGACATCCGTGGCTGTGATCGTCACGGGGTTTCCGCTTCCACCCGAACCGGCGTAAACAAAGGTTCCTGCGAGGTACGCATTGGTTGTGCCGAGGTTTGCCGTATAATGGGGGAAACTGAAGCCGGTACTGGTATTCTCTCCGTAATAGGCGGTGTTCAGGAATGTAAGTTTTCCGCCATCTGTTTCCCCCTGCGGGAATGTTATTCCTTGTTGCTGGTTAACGTTGCCATTCAACTCCCGGTTGTTATACCCTTTTGCAACTACAACGTATTCTCCCGGAGGCAGTAACACCGGCTGAATATTCAACAGCCTGAAATTACCAGCGTACTGATCAGCTGTACCACTAACGATCACGTCGAGTCCTGGTACAATAGTTCGGCTTGCTTTGTTGTAAATGGCTACTCTTACGCCACCATTTTGAGTACCGGTAATCCCATTGCCCTCGTGGTCGAATGCGCCGAGTTTCCTGATCAGGATACCGGCGGGATCGTTTACCCGGAAGTCAAGACCGAGTTCGCCCGCGAAATTTTGATTACCGGAGGTAGTTGCTGAAATATATGCCTGGCGATCTGCTCCTGCAGAACCTCCCTGCCCAACATTTGAGCAGTTGAAGCTGGACGGGCTTATGGTAATTTGCGCATTGCTAATTGCACAATTATCAGTCACGCTTTGTACTACATCTGCAGCCACGATTGACGCCTGCCCGTTCTGGTCGAGGTAAACAGTAGCATTTTTTGGCACCACTATCGGTGCTACCAGATCATTCGGACCACAGCCTGATGGCCC
Organism: Segetibacter sp.; assembly: GCA_030146445.1. Lineage (GTDB taxonomy): Bacteria > Bacteroidota > Bacteroidia > Chitinophagales > Chitinophagaceae > Segetibacter. The sequence goes on from JASLBT010000013.1 coordinate 16,810, forward strand.
GGTACATGAGCCTGGTGTTGGCTGAAAACCGGGTTGCATTTGGTCATAATCGTCTCCGGAAATGATAAAGGGCGTAAAATTTACCGGGCCGGTTATCCTTGCGGCCACAACCGCAAGATCGCCGGAGCCGTACCAGTTGCACGCTGCATTCAGGGTGCCCGTTCCGCCGTGGTAAATCGCCTTATTTGTATTTGACAGATCGAACGAGTTGTTGTTCACCTTAATGTCCTTACCCGACAGATTTTCATTGGTGAATACAGCGAAACCGTTGTGCGACCCTTTTACGAGGTTATTGGTCACCAAAACGGAACCTAAGAATTCACTTCCGTGGATTTTTATGCCCCCGGCGTCGGCAACTTTGTCGGTATTTGTATTTTCGATGGTGTTCTGACTTACGACAGCATTCGCCATTCCGCCAGCAAGCAGTATACCGGTATGGCGGGTATTCGATATCCTGTTGCGGAGTACTTCAGCGGAAAGCAAGTTATCAAGCAAGATGCCGCCGAAATTGGTCCCTGTAATTACATTGTCCGTGATAGATGCGATAACGGTTGGAGGGTGATGCGGAGCAAGCTGACGCTCATTGAAGTCATGTAGCCTGATGGCGCTTGTAAACGGTTCGGCAAACATATTCTCAAAGAAGTTGTCCCTGATGGTGACGTTCTTCCACCTGGTTAATGTTCCTGCAAACAGGTTGATTCCATTGCTTATCCAGTTCTTTTCAAACACAACGGTTATATCCTGCAGCGGGTTCCTATGCATATTGCCGTCGGTAAGCGGGTAACCGTTCACCAGCTTGAACCCCTTAATCTCTACAGACGTACCGGGGGTGTGCACATCGAACACGGTTGGGCCCGCGAGCAATGGTGAATGCACCGCACTGACAATGGCTTCAGGCAGCCGCGAACCCGGACCATTCGGAGACAACAGATAGTTTGGCCCGAGTATCTTCAACGACTTGGTTACGTTTACGTATTCAGCGTACGTCCCTGCAAGAACGAATACAGTATCGCTATTGTTTACACCCGGAAAATTGTTTGCATATTGAATTGTTCTCCATGCGGTACCCGGCGACATGCCGTCGTTAGCATCACTTCCTGAAGCAGAAACATACCATTTGTGATTGTCAACAGAAATGACCGAGATCGAAACTTTCTTGGTAGCCGGACCGCTGTTGCTCGTACCGTCGTTTACAACGAAGCTAATCGTGCGGTCTGCTGTAAAGGGTGAAGCTGCACTGTTGCTGTAGGTAACTGCGCGCAGTGCATCCTGCCATTGCTGAATAGTTGCGCCCTGACCTGCAGAACTCAGGGTGAGTACCCCTGCAGATGCATCAAACGCAGCCGTTATGTTACCGGTATTTGCGTTTGACGCAAAGCCCAGCACGTCTTCTCCGGCCCGGAAATTATTTGTGATGGCTACAGTCGCATTTGCCAGTGTCGTGTGATCGAGATCTGATACCGAGATCAGTGTATCAATGATTACGGGCACTGCCGGCACATTAACCACCTTTGTGTATGCCGTTGTTCCCGCTGAAGTAGCTACAATCGGATCATCGTTAACCGGAACGGTAACAATAGCCCTGAGTGGCCCGAAGATCGTAAAGTTCGAATTATCAATGGCCACCACCTGTACGAAGGCAGTGGTTCCAAGCGGATTATTGGAGTTATTATAAAATTTGATCCCGCGTAATGCAGCCTGCCATTGTGCAAGCGTTGCAGTTCCGCCGGGCGACGATAACCGCAAAGGCCCCCCCGTTGTGTTGGAGACGATGTTTCCCATTGTAGCAGGATCGCTCACAAATATCAGGGAGTCGTTTCTATCACGTGAGGTCAGGTGAACGATGACCGTGAGCAGTGTGCTGTTGCCATCAGTATCAGCCAGTGTATAAGCCGGATCAACAGGTACCGGCGGTGGTGTCACATTGTTGCCTTCGTTGAAGATCAGCGGTGTTGGCGTGCCGGAAAGAGTGGGTGGCGAATTGAATTGTCTGACTTCAAGCTGCTTGTGCGCTGGGTTGCTTTCGCCTGTTCCGTCGTTTACCGTAAAAGTTACCGTTCTGGTGGCGGTAGTTCGCGGCGTTTGGATGCTGGAATAAAACACCTTTCTTAATGCTTCCTGCCACTGCGCGATAGTTGCGGGCGCACCTGCGGTGGACATGTTTAACCTGCCAGTAGCAACGTCGAAAGCAGCGATGATGTCCCCCGGATCGCCGGCACTGTGATACCCAAGGCGGTCTTCTGCAGCAACATAGTTGCCGGTGATCTGAACTGTGGCAGACGCCAGGGTTGCATTGTCAGCATCTGCGATCGTGACAGCATTGTCGACTGGTACTGAACTGATTGAGAATACAGATGAGCCTGGAGATGTATTTACGACCGGAAGGCTGTTAAGCGTTCTCGAAGTTGTGGAACCGAAACTGCCGGGGGCAATTGATTGTGCGCTGGTAACACTATTCAAAGTTAACCAGGTCAGCAACAGCGTAAGAAGTCTGAAAGTGCGGGGTAAATTTTTAATGCATGTACACCTATTTTTCATGGTTGTATTTTTATGATGACGGGATGTAAACACCTGTCATTAGAAGTACGGTTAGGAAATAAATTCCAGATCGCGCGGGTTAGCTGGGAATTAGTTGTAAACTGGTTGGTTAGAAATAGTCAAAGCGGTGGTAATACAATTTCATAAGTTGAATTATTTACATCTTGCTGAATAAACAAGGTGAGTATTTGTTGGGATGTCCTGACTGACCTTCGTTGAGAAACAAAGGCTTCGTGTAGCCGGCATAACCGTACGAAACTTCAAGTGGATAAAGGATCTTAAATTGATGTTGCGTGTAATGACAATGCCTGAATGATGGTCCGTTTTTGAGGGCGAATTTTCGGTAAATTCCGGTCTGATGAAGGTTAACTGTCCACAGCAACGATAATGCCATGACAACAGAATAAGCGAAAAAAAAAATGGAATAGCTGACGTAAATGGGAAGTTTTTCTTTTTAGCACTTGTCGAAACCAAATTGGTTTACCAGCATTTGCAAACACGGTGTATGGCATTACGAATTATGTCGGTAATCCAAATTGAAATATTGATCAGCCATTTTCATTTCAATCATACTGTCCACTTTCTCACCTTTTAAGCAGACGGGTTATTGGTTTCAGTTACATAAGATTTGATATAGCTACCTGAGCGATTAAACGTCAAAGAATCTCATTCGATTAATAAATTTTTGAAGTTTATGTATCGGGCCATGCGATCACTAATACTAAGCAAACCTCACCACCGCAATAGTACGCAACCAGTTACAAGCAGACAGTGGCTGAATCTCTGCCGGGGCAAAACCAATCAAATATTTTAATTAATAAAATGAAGGCTAATTGCGTCACTTTATCTTTCCCGGCAGCGAAGTAATGATATACTTTAAAGATGTGAGAACGCTCCTTTCCGTTGCTTAACGCGTTTAAAGTTTATGCCGCCACCTCAAAAAACAATAGCACCTAAACTTAAGATTTTTTTGCTATATAGCTATCGTGCGGGTTTTACAATTATTTACAATTATTAAAAAGGAAAAATTATTACCAGAAATGACAATGAATAATCCAGCCGATTTGCATCAATCAATCCTGAAAGCATACAAATATATTGGCCCGGCATTATTTAAATCTTAAGGGTAGGAAGGTTGCAGCTCGCACACAATTGTCTGCCAATTGAAGATGATTTTCATGACGACATTAAAATTGTTTTATCGTATGCAACCTTTAATACCTCATCAACATCATAGCGAATTGTTCGTTAGTTTCGGCACAGATTGCATCGAGGTGCTTATGGTGTAATTACGAACTAATGTAGGCGTAGATTATACAGGTGAATCGATCAGAAAAATAAAATTAGCGAGGCTAATGTCGGAAATAAATAAATATCGGGTTATTCAGGTAGACTAACCAACACTGAACCAACAAAGCATTCTCCTCCTTCATCATCGGCGCCTGAATGAATGAACTATCTCCTGTTTAAACATTGAAGTCCGCTAATGTTGTTCAACAGTCTTTTAATTGAACATACACGATTTGACTCGTAATTTAAATCGCTCCCTACTTTCCTCAAAACGAAATTGCTTTTAGCAAATTCCGGTTCACTATACAATATACTTAATGTTTAGCATCAACCAAACATTATCGAACGGTTTATTTAGCTGCGAGGTGTTGCAAGTAAGCATCTGTAGCTTCATTAGTTACAGGGTCGGAGAGCGCATGATGGTCGCTTTGCTGAATGAGGGATAATCATTTAAGCTGAAGCCGATATTTTGCCCCTCCGCTCACGTCCATCAAAAATCTCCGGTTGAATGTAGCTTTTTTTTGAGCCCGGCGGACTTACGTAAATCACCAATAAAAACCTTATCACCGTTTCATTCAGGCCGCCCGCCGGGAAGAATTTTTTGTGCTGTCAAACTTCCGTCAGCACCTTCTTTACCAGCTCTTTTCTCCTCGATGCTTCCCCTACTAAGGAGTCCATTTTGGCCATCTGCGATACCCTTTTTGGGCAGAGTGTCGCCAATACCGGCTAATAATGATTGACTGAAAAAGTAGTGGCAATCCAGTATTTTTGCCGCCATGGCAAAGAATAGCCCGGAAACCCCTTTAATGCAACAGCATAACGCCATCAAGAAGAGATATCCTGATGCCATTTTGCTTTTCAGGGTGGGTGATTTTTACGAGACTTTTGGTGAAGACGCCATTATCACCAGCAGGGTCCTTGGAATTACCCTAACTAAGAGAAACAATGGAGCCGCATTTAGCAGTGAACTGGCAGGATTTCCTCATCATGCTCTCGACACGTACCTGCACAAGCTGGTAAAAGCAGGATACCGGGTGGCGATCTGTGATCAGCTGGAAGACCCGAAACTTGCAAAGGGTATCGTAAAAAGGGGTGTCACAGAAATGGTTACTCCCGGCATTGCAACCGGCGACAAAATGCTTGAACATAACAGCAATAACTTTCTGGCGGCGATACATTTCACAAACGACAAAGCAGGTATGGCACTGCTCGACATCAGTACAGGGGAATTGTTTGCCACTGAGGGAGATCTTGAATACCTCGACAAACTACTTCAAAGCCTCAAACCAGCAGAAGTAATCTTTCAGCGAAACTACCAGAAACATTTTAAAGAAACTTTCGGCAACAAGTTCTATACGTATACCATCGACGCCTGGGTGTTCGACGAAACCTACGCGAATGAAAGTTTGTTGAAACATTTTCAAACCCATTCACTTAAGGGATTCGGAATTGAGGCAATGCCGCTGGCAGTAATAGCTTCGGGTGCAATTTTTCACTACCTCAAAGACACCGAGCACCCCAACCTCCACCATATCACCTCCATCCAGCGGCTAGAAAAAGACGACTACCTGTGGATGGATCGCTTTACCATCCGGAATCTTGAACTTCTCGGAAGCGGAATTGACAACGGGCAAAGCTTGCTCAGGGTATTGGACAACACCTCAAGCCCCATGGGTGCGCGACTGCTCAAAAGATGGATCGTATTGCCGCTGAAAGACATCGGAAAGATCAACGAGCGTCTTGAGCTGGTTGCGTTCTTTGTTAAGGAGACCGATCTGCGCCTCAAAATTATTCAGCACATCAAGCAGGCAGGCGACGTAGAAAGGCTGGTCAGTAAAATTCCGCTGAAGAAAATCAATCCTCGTGAAGTTTTACAAATTGCACGCGGACTGCAACAGGTTGATGCAATCCGGCAGTCTGCACTGCATGCATCCAACGACTATCTAAAACGGCTAGCAGATGCACTTAATCCCTGCCAGTACATTCTGGAAAAGATTGTTAAGGAGATCGTGGAAACTCCCCCTGTTCAGGTAGCCAAAGGCGGAGCTATTCGCACGGGGGTGCATGCCGAACTGGATGAACTCCGTACCATTGCCAGTTCCGGCAAGGATTTCCTGGTGCAGCTTCAACAAAAAGAAAGCGAACAAACGGGCATTTCCTCTCTTAAAGTTGGCTTTAATAATGTGTTTGGATATTACCTCGAAGTGACTAACCTGCATAAGGCTAAAGTGCCCGAAACCTGGATGCGAAAACAAACCCTCGCTAACTGCGAGCGTTATATCACCGCCGAACTAAAGTCGTACGAAGAAAAGATTGTAGGTGCCGAAGACAAAATTCTTGCGATTGAACAGGAGCTTTACGAGAAATTGCTGCTGGAGTTGCAAGACTACATTGCGCCCATGCAGGTAAATGGCAACGTACTGGCAGTGCTCGACTGCCTGTGTTGTTTTGCCGATAATGCTTTGCACTTCAACTACAAAAAACCATCCCTACATAATGGCCTGCACTTCGACATAAAAGAAAGCAGGCATCCCGTTATCGAACGTAACCTTCCTCCAGGGGATGCCTATGTTTCAAACGACATTTCACTCGATCCCGCCACAAGGCAGGTGATCATATTAACCGGCCCAAACATGAGTGGTAAAAGCGCATTGCTCAGGCAAACCGCGCTGATCACACTAATGGCACATATGGGCAGCTTTGTACCGGCATCTTCGGCTACCATCCCGCTTACTGATAAAATATTTACCCGGGTGGGTGCAAGCGATAACCTTAGTGGCGGGGAGAGCACGTTTATGGTAGAAATGAATGAAACAGCGAGCATTGTAAACAACCTGACACCGCGCAGCCTGATCTTACTCGACGAGATCGGCCGTGGGACGAGCACCTACGATGGAATCAGTATTGCCTGGAGCATTGTCGAATACCTCCATGGCTCGCCGCATGCCCCAAAAACACTTTTTGCGACCCATTACCACGAGCTGAACGAACTTGAAAATAAACTACCCCGTGTTAAAAATTACCACGTTACGAACAAGGAGGTTGGAAATAAAATTATTTTCCTGCGAAAACTTGCACCAGGGGGCAGCACACATAGTTTTGGTATTCACGTAGCAAGAATGGCTGGCATGCCTCCGAAATTGATCGAGCGCGCAAACGAAGTGCTGCAACAACTGGAAACCAAACACGTGGATATGGAAGAAGGTGCTGAAACGCTATCCGGCAACATAAAAAAGCTAACAGCACCAAAATTACAACTGAGCATTTTCGATATGCACAGCGAAACATTCAACGAGATCAGGACAATGCTCGGCGATATTGACATCAATCGCCTTACCCCCGTAGAAGCCCTCATGAAGCTCAACGAAATCAAGAATAAAATCAAATAAACCGGAGTATTTCTGAACCCGGTTTCATTATGCCCGTGCGTGAAAAGCCGGGCTTGTGGTTAGTTGACCGGCAACTCAAAAGGCTTACTGTTCTACTGCTGAGCGGGCTAAAACAATTGCTGTACCCTTCTTTTTTTTGTGCTGTAGGATCTCTGCTTGGCCAGTTGTTGTAATCCCAGTGTGACCCTTTCTAACAGGTGATCGAATTAGAAAGAAACTTCCCCGGAAACAGTCTTAAAAAGTAATTATGGCCTTGCAAAAGCAGGCCAGGTCATTGCTACATGATGCCTTAAAGTCTGGTCGTTGGGTATCATTTCTGCTTATTTTTTCTTTTTTCGACATCCAGGTGATTGCTAACTATTCTCCTCCCAAACAGCTACAAGGTTTACCAGCATTTCTACTGCCTTCTCCATGTCTTTTGCACCAATCCATTCGAGTTTGCTGTGAATTGCCTGCATTCCTGTAAAAAGGTTCGGGCAGGGCAGGCCAATGAAACTCAAACGGCTCCCATCTGTTCCGCCGCGAATGCTTTCTTTTCGCACGGTCAATCCACTTCTTCTGTAGGCTTCTTCAGCATAGGCGGTGACCTGCGGATGAAGGTCAAGAATCTCTTTCATGTTGCGATATTGTTCCTGCACCTTAAACTCCATTTTCGCTTTCGGATGTTTCTGCAAAACCTGTTCGGCAATGCTTTGCAGGCGTTCTGCATTTACGGCAAGGCCCTGGCGTGTAAAATCACGCACAATAAACTCGAGGGTTGCTTTTTCAGCAATACCTTCTATTCGTACGGGATGCACAAATCCCTCACGGTTGCTCGTTGTTTCGGGACTAAACTCTTTGCCGGGAAGCGCCGCGAGTATCTCACCCGCAATCTTAAGGGCATTAACCAATTTTCCTTTTGCATAGCCGGGATGAGCGATCACGCCGTGAACGGTAATAATCGCCGCATCTGCACTAAACGTTTCGTCTTCCAGCATTCCGGCTTCACCGCCGTCGAGGGTGTAGCCGTATGTGGCGCCAAGTTTTTTGATATCGACTTTTGCGGTGCCCCTTCCGACTTCCTCGTCGGGTGTAAACAGTATTTTTATGGTGCCGTGTTTAACCTCCGGGTGACGCACCAGGAAATTTGTCATGTCCATTATTTCAGCAACCCCCGCTTTATCGTCGGCACCAAGAAGGGTATGCCCGCTTCCCGTAATAATCGTTTGGCCAATATGTGTTTTCAGATAGGGATATTCTCCAGCGGTAAGCACCTGTGTTTGATCATCAGGTAACACAATATCCTCCCCGGTGTACTTCGCGTGCAACAACGGCTTTACATCTGTTCCACTGCAATCAGGAGCAGTATCTACATGACTGCAGAAACAGATCACCGGTACTTCCTTTTGCGTGTTTGCGGGAATGGTTGCATATACATAACCATACTCGTCCATATGCGCATCCGTGATGCCAAGCTCAAGTAGTTCCCGGGTAAGCATGAGCGCCAGGTTCTTTTGCTTGTCCGTAGTTGGCTGCGAATGGCTTTGCGGATCGGATTGCGTATCAACCTGCACATACCTTAGAAAGCGTTCAACTGCGGTGAATGCGTAATCTTTAAACATCTTTTGAATTTTGAGCAAGTTAACAGAATTTGCAAAGGGTATTGGTAGCAGCCGACAACAACAGCGCAAGAGTGAAAGCTGCACGAAGCGTTGCCGACGAACGGAATGCGACGCAACAAAGGCCAAATAGAACCCATGGGCCGGTACCAAAAAAAACAACTCATTAGCATGGCCATCACTTCTGCGCCGCTCATTAAACAAGGTTGGATGAGGGCATTATTGTTTATCATTGGTTTGTTCACACTGATGTTTTTTCTTGAGCCATTATCGAGGCTCTTCCTTGCACAGGTTAGCGGCGAGGTTGAACCTTCCGCAGATGATCTCGGAACCTTCCTTTTTCTTTATTCGATCACGGGTATTGGACTGTTAATGATGACTTATGGTTTCCGCCGGATTGTTGACGGGGCAACATTTAAATCACTGGGGTTTGCCTGGAAGGGGTTTACAACGGAAGCATGGCTGGGCTTTGTCACGGGTCCTGCTATTCTTGGTATCGGCTCGATTGCGCTTGTTCTTGCGGGATATATTGCTTACCCCGGGGCGGACTGGTCGACACCTTCGTTCGCACTTGCGATTGTTGCCATGGTTTTGGTTGCGCTTGTAGAAGAGATCATTTTCAGGGGGTACCTGCTCAGCAACCTGCTATCGTCGTTTAATAAGTGGGTTGCCCTTGCAATATCAGCGCTGCTGTTCGGGCTTGTACACGCTGTTAACCCCGGAATTAGTGTGCTTGCGGTTGCAAATATCTTTATTGCGGGATTCTTTTTAGGTCTTAATTACATTTATACCCGTAACCTTTGGTTTGGCATCTTCTTCCACTTTTCGTGGAACTTTTTCCAGGGGCCGGTGTTTGGTTACCAGGTTAGCGGGCTTCAGCTTCCTGGAATTTTTCAACAATCTCAAACGGGACCCGAACTATTTACAGGAGGCTCGTTTGGGTACGAAGGCTCCTTGCTCTGCGCTTTGTTGCTGATTGTTTTTTTTCTGCTCTATAACCGGCTTTTTGCAAAACGCTATCGGGCTGCTGCCTTGTTTTCTGATGTACCTGGAGACAAAAAAGCCCCGGCAGTTGCCGGGGCTGAAATGAATTGATCGATAAATTATGGAGTGATGATCAATGACGGTGTGCCTTTTATGTCGACCAGTTCGAGGTCGAACACGAGGTCCTCACCAGACAGCGGATGGTTTGCGTCGAGCACCACCGTATCTTCTCTTACTTCAGCGATTACCACCGGAAAATTTCTGCCCTGGCCATCACTCATATTTAGTTGCATACCTACTTCAGGTTTCATCTCCGGGGGAAAACGATCAATCGGAAACTCCATAAAAAGATCGTCCTGTTTTGCTCCATACGCTTCATCGACAGGGATGTGAATGGTTTTTTTATCACCTACTGCCATGCCGGTAACACCGGTGTCAAATCCGGCGATGACGGCCCCGCTACCCACCTCAAATTCAAGCGGTTCGCGGCCTTCACTGCTGTCGAAGGTGGTTCCGTCGGTGAGCTTACCATGATAGTGCACCTTTACAGTATCACCGTTTTTTACTTGTTGCATATGCTTGTTTTTAATTGTTCTTTCAATTGTTTGGTTTGTTGAATATGCGGCATGATCCCCGATCTTAATACGAGCGTCAGCTTGCAGGTGACAACACCTGCAAGGGCGAACGCCCGTGGCGCCGACCTCATTACGATCTTCAGCTTGCAGGTGACAACACCTGCAAGGGCGAACGCCTGCAAAGGCGGCACACCGGCAACCCCTACCCTGGATCACGAGCTTTTGTTTGCAGGTGACAACACCTGCAAGGGCGGACACCTGCAAGGGCGGCACACCGGCAACCCCTACCCTGGATCACGAGCTTTTGTTTGC